>JBCCYD010000121.1:0-14509 GCA_039190385.1 Cyanobacteria bacterium P01_F01_bin.143
ACCAAAATAACTACTGGGGTCTTCTGCTTCTACTGGGCCATCAATGGTGTCACCAGTAATAGTCCCAATATTGTCATATTGTCCAGCTTCTGCAATGCCATTAGCGGTATAAATCCAGGTTTCAGTAGTTTGGAGAATTCCATCATTATTAGCATCACCACTACTAGGACCCGCAATTGTTCCTAAAATGTCATCGGTTAAGACAGGATTTTCAATATCAACATTACCAGTATTCGTGACGGTATAAGTCCAAGTAATCGCATCCCCGACAGGAATGTTCAAGCCATCATCACCATTGGTGACCTTGTCAATATCGATTCCGGGTTGAGTACCAAAATAACTACTGGGGTCTTCTGCTTCTACTGGCCCATCAGGAGTAGTCCCGTCAACAGTACCAATATTGTTATATTGACCAGCTTCTGCAATTCCTGTAGCAGTATAAATCCAGGTTTCCGTGATTTGGAGAATTCCATCGTTATTGTCATCACCACTATCAGGCCCCGTAATGGTTCCTAAAATGTCATCGGTTAAGACAACATTTTCAATTTCGACATTACCAGTATTAGTAACGGTATAAGTCCAAGTGATGGCATCTCCGACAGGAATATTTAAGCCATCATCACCATTAGTAACCTTGTCAATCTCAATCCCCGGAGCCGTACCAAAATAACTACTGGGGTCTTCTGCTTCTACTGGCCCATCAATGGTGTCACCAGTAACCGTACCCACATTATTATATTGACCAACTTCTGCAACTCCGGTAGCAGTATAAATCCAAGTTTCTGTGGTTTGCAGAATTCCATCATTGTTATCATCACCACTATCCGGCCCCGTAATTGTGCCTAAAATATCATCAGTTAGGACAGGATTCTCAATATCGACATTACCAGTGTTAGTAACGGTATAAGTCCAAGTAATCGCATCTCCTATCGGAATATTTAAACCATCGGCACCATTAGTAACCTTATCAATATCGATTCCTGGGTTAGTTCCAAAATAACTACTGGGGTCTTCTGCTTCTACTGGCCCATCAACGGTGTCACCAGTAATCGTACCCACATTATTATATTGCCCAGCGATCGCGGTACCCGTAGCAGTATAAATCCAAGTTTCTGTGGTTTGCAGAATACCATCATTATTGTCATCACCACTATCAGGCCCCGTAATGGTTCCTAAAATATCATCGGTTAAGACGGGATTCTCAATATCGACATTACCAGTGTTAGTGACGGTATAAGTCCAAGTAATCGCATCTCCTAATGGAATGTTTAAGCCATCATCACCATTAGTAACCTTGTCAATATCGATTCCGGGTTGAGTACCAAAGTAGCTACTAGGATCTTCTGCTTCTAATAGGCCATCGGGAGTAGTACCTTCAACAGTACCTACATTATTATATTGACCAGCGATCGCAACTCCGGTAGCAGTATAAATCCAGGTTTCCGTGGTTTGCAGAATTCCGTCGTTATTCTCATCACCACTATCAGGACCCGTAATTGTTCCTAAAATGTCATCTTCTAAAACAACATTTTCGATATCAACATTACCAGTGTTAGTGACGGTATAAGTCCAACTAATCGCATCCCCGACAGGAATGTTCAACCCATCGTCACCATTGGTGACCTTGTCAATATCAATTCCCGGAGCTGTCCCAAAATAGCTACTAGGATCTTCTGCTTCTACTGGAATGCCATCCGAGTCTCCAGTAACCGTCCCGATGTTGTCATACTGACCAGCGATCGCGGTGCCCGTAGCAGTATAAATCCAGGTCTCAGTGGTTTGCAAAATTCCATCGTTATTGTCATCACCACTATCAGGACCAGGAATGATACCAAGTTGGTCATCTTCTAAAACAACGTTCTCGATCTCGACATTACCAGTGTTAGTAACGGTATAAGTCCAAGTAATCGCATCTCCTAATGGAATGTTTAAGCCATCATCACCATTGGTGACCTTGTCAATCTCAATTTCTGGTTCTGTACCAAAATAACTACTAGGATCTTCTGCTTCTACCGGAACACCATCCGAGTCTCCTGTAACCGTTCCAATATTGTTATATTGACCAGCGATCGCGGTACCTGTAGCAGTATAAATCCAGGTTTCGGTTATTTGCAGAATTCCATCGTTATTGTCATCACCGCTGTCAGGCCCCGTAATTGTGCCTAAAATATCATCGCTTAAGACAACATTTTCAATCTCAACGTTACCAGTGTTAGTGACGGTATAAGTCCAAGTAATCGCATCCCCTAATGGAATATTTAAACCATCATCACCATTGGTTACCTTGTCAATATCAATTTCTGGGGCTATACCAAAATAACTACTAGGATCTTCTGCTTCTACTGGAACACCATCCGAGTCTCCAGTAACTGTCCCAATATTGTCATACTGACCAGCGATCGCGGTACCCGTAGCAGTATAAATCCAGGTTTCCGTGGTTTGCAGAATACCATCATTATTGTCATCACCACTATCAGGCCCAGGTATGATACCTAGTTGGTCATCTTCTAAAACAACGTTCTCGATCTCAACGTTACCAGTGTTCGTGACGGTATAAGTCCAAGTAATCGCATCTCCTAATGGAATATTTAAGCCATCATCACCATTGGTTACCTTATCAATAGCGATTTCTGGGTCTGTACCAAAATAGCTACTAGGATCTTCTGCTTCTACCGGAACACCATTCGAGTCTCCTGTAACCGTCCCAATATTGTTATATTGACCAGCGATCGCGGTACCCGTAGCAGTATAAATCCAGGTTTCCGTGGTTTGCAGAATACCATCATTATTGTCATCACCACTATCAGGACCCGTAATCGTTCCTAAAATATCATCGTTTAAGACAACATTTTCGATATCAACATCACCAGTGTTCGTGACGGTATAAGTCCAATTAATTGCATCTCCTAATGGAATATTTAAGCCATCATCACCATTGGTGACCTTGACAATGTCAATTTGTGGATTAATTCCAAAGTAATTACTAGGATCCTCATCAGTTGGAGAATCAAGTCCTGGAACCGGAGTTGTCCCATCTGCGTAGACAGGATCTCCAGTAACTTCCCCCAAATTCTCATATTGTCCTAGTTCAGCGGAACCAGTAGCTTCATAAATCCAGATTTCTCCAGGTTCGAGTAGTCCATTATTATTGTCATCCCCACTTTGGAAGACTGGTGTTACACCTTGATCATCGGTAACAACAACATCAGCTAAGAATACATTACCTGTATTGGTCACGGTATAAGTCCAAGTGACCGTATCACCTAAACCAATAAATGGACCTGTTGGGTCATCTGCATCTTCACCATTTGTAGATTTCTCGATATCGATACCAGTCCGAAAAACCAGTGGGTCTTCTGTTTCAAAGTCATCTATGGGGTCAGTGGGATCTGAGGGGAGACCCAAAATACCTTCGTTACGAATTACCTCTGTTCCTGGAGTTAAATCTCCAAAATCATCAATAAGAACTTGAAAAGTAATAGTCTGAAGTGCCCCAGAATCTAAAGGTTGGGTATTTGTAAATCCGCTTGTGCTATCGAGATCTAATGGAAAAGCAGTTCCCGCTCCATCATCAGTAATAGACTCGGTTGTGTCTGGAAGTCCATCATCATCTGTGTCGTAACTGTAGGTTGTAGAATTAGCAACATAAGTTGCATCATCGAAAACTGGACTGACAAAGTCGAGAACATTAAAAGAACCCACTAGTAAATCAATCTGGCCAATATTAGCAATAGAGATGGTGTAGGTAAGGGTATCTCCAGGACCTATCTCCCCATCATTATCAGCATCATTAGATAATTGAGAAGTTTTGCCCGCTTCCAAAACAGGAAGGGGTGGTACAACAGTACCTAAATCGAGAGAATTGGGTTGATCCGATGATGTATTTGTCCTGGCTGGATCTTGCCCCCAAGCGACTGCAATATCGACAGGATTGTTGAGATTATTGTTAGCATCGGCTGCGAAAATAATCGCCCCACTCATATCCTGATCGTCCTCAGCACCTGAAAATACTGAGCTATCATCAAAAATCTTAAGACTTTCTAGAGCATTAACAAAGACAGTATTATCAACAGTACCATCCCCATCAAAATCAATATTGATAGTTGCATCTTCTACCGGCGTTACCCAGACTACGCTGTGACTAGTAACATTAGAATTATTATTAGTATTGCCATAACCCCAACCAACTAGTGCCTGGGAAGTGAGCTGATCAGCAGGGATTAAGGGATGCCCCCAGTCAAATGTCTGTCCAATGCCATCGGCATCTGTTTGAGTGAGCGCAAAAAATTCTTCTCCCCCACTCGTAAAAAAGCGTCCGCCTGAATCATCTGGGATTTCTGGGCTTAAAGCTGAGGTCCCAGGAGGGACAGTAACAGTACTCGATGTAAGATTACCACCAACTAATCGCTGGAACGTAACGTCAATCGAAGAATTCTCATCGGGATTATACAACCACACGCGAGTGGGTCCATCATTACCACCCCCATTCTCCTCACCATCGCCAACCGGAGTGTAATAGTCATTAGACCAATTTTCTCTTGGAGTTAGAGAATACCATCGCAATTCAAAATTAGAGCCAACATCTCCTCCTATTAAATGGGCTTGAACGGAGGCAGTAGCTGTAACTTCATCTCCCTCGTCGACATCATCTATAACTAGATTTTCCCCAGCATTAAGAGTTTGCGTAGAATTATCAGGCAAGGTGACAACCGTACCATCCTCTCTAGCCATTATGTACAGAGAAGTGTACTGAAAAGCATTTGTCTCATCACGTGAACCAGGTGTATCTTCACCCACTGGAACGACAAATGTGGTACCCCAATCCTCAGTATTGAATACTTCCGTACCACCTGCTAATAGTGAACCTGGATCATCGGGAAATGCACCTCTAGTGACGGCGATCGGAAAAGTTGCTTGAATGCGATCGCTACCATCAAATAAAATATTGTTAGTATTCCTCGGAATTGGAACATCATTTTCCAAGATTAGTGAATCGCCACCAGTAAAGGTATCATCAGCGAAACCAAAATCTGTGAGACTACCGTTGGTTGTATCTTCATCGCCAAGAATTAAAGTTGTGCTCTGAGTAGGATTGGTAACATCTGCTTCATAGCCATCCTCAGCATGATCGTAATAAACAATTGTGTTCGCAGCCGAAACAGCGATCGCGATAATTGTGTTTACAGGATTGTTATTATCAGGAACCTGACCATCATTAATAGCGTTAAAGGTGTCAAAAAGGTCATCTTCTGGCAGTGGAACAAAGTAAGTCTGTACCGGAGGTGTTAGAGGAAGAGCATCGGTAAAAGTAGTTGTGGCTACTTGATCATCGCTCGTCTCAAAAATACCATCAACACCATCGCCCGTGGCTGTCAAATTCAAAGTAGCGTTCAAAGCATCAGGAATACCACTACCAGTTCCATTATTATCACTAGGTACATTCCATGTTGTGGTGAAGACTCCATGCTCATCGACTCTAACTAGAATAGGAGCATAAATATCTGCTTCGCTATCATCCCCTGGCGTAGTCGGATCATCTGCGATTTGAATCTCGACTTCTGAACTCGAATTAAACCCAGTTCCAGTGATTATTGCAGTTTCTCCTGGGGCATAATCTGTTTTATCGGTTTCCACCGTGGGAATTAAATCATTTAAACCATTCAAATATTCTTCTGCCATAACTACATACTCTCTATAAAAAGATTAACTACTGATTTAAAACTTATTAAGAGTTGCCCATAAACCGAAGATATTTAATCTTAAAACGACAACCCCTAAAAAGTAACTTTATTACGCCATCGCTAAATTCAACTGGCTTTGCTCCAAAAACTTGTTAGCTAAAATTTCTTGGAAAGCATCCCAATCAATTCGCCAATTATTAAGCTTATTTTGTAAAACGCTTAACTTATCATTCCCATTCTCCATAACTAAATTATGGTGGAAATTACCAGCAAACAGAATCGCTGGAATCGCCTCTTTCTCTGGCATTTGTAATTTGGCTTCATTAATACTCAAACGAACTGGCGCACCGTTGATGGTATAGACCAAATTAATTCCAGCCTGCATTTGGCTTTCACCGACTTCTTGCCAAGTACCAGGAGATAGAATTTTTTCCCTAATATATTTAGGGGCAGTTTCTGGGTTATCGCCAAAGGTGGTAAATCGTCGCGGATTAATCCCTACTGCGCGGTAATCCAAATTAGGCAAAGCCGCAACATATTTACTAGCGAGATCTGCGATCGCCATTTGTTCAGGCGTTTTTGGCTCAACCATTCCCTCAGAAAAGGTTATGGCTCCTGGCTTGGCTTCAATCTTAATGCCATTTTTGAAGACAATCTTGGTCGAACGAGCCGATAAAACAAGTGGTCTAGCCAATTCCCAGTCCGTTGGTATCACCCCAGCTCCTTTCAGGAAATCAGGAGTTAACATATTCGGATTATGATCTCTGACGGCGATGACAATCGAGAGATCTTTGAGGTCTAAATTTTTTTCCATGAAAACAAATGATATTGAGCTATATCTATGGTTTTCATAGTCTATCTTCCCAAATCGATTATGTCAGTATCTTGGAACAAGGTGATCCCAGTTCTTGGATATAAAAGATCTCCATTTTCTGCTCTCTAAAGGAAGTTTTAATGTAGTATTGGTTTGTCAAGTATTCGACATAAACCAAGGTATTTTAAGGGCAAATATCAATTAACCCTGACATAACATTCGTATTACGTTAAGAAAAGTTTAACTAAGCTTAAATTAAGGTTATTAATTTACTTTAAGTTGGGAATTATTCGGGAATAAATTCCTAATTCTTGATCGCTAATAGGATTATTAGGCAAAGCTATCGCAAATAATAAAAAGTTTAATCAAAGTCAAATTGAGGCATTAATTGCAGGGTTCCCATACCCAATTGTTCACCCGTAATTGCTTGCGCTTCAAAAACAGCTAGCATATCCTTGGGCTGAGGGTTCCCCCGACTGGCCCCTGTTACTCCCATCGAAATAATAAGACTGCAATAGCCTTTTGTTTCGGCACAACTTTTATTCCAATGTTGTAAAGCCCGAGCATGGGGTGGCGAATCATGGGAATATTCCGAAAATATATAAAGATTGCCATTTTGGGTTTGTAACATTCCCAAATCATAGGTTTCGCCACTGAAAGGATCATTGCCAGGATTAAAACAAATTGCTTTGAGCCCTCCCGCATCTTTGAGAACTTCGATTAAACCTTTAGCCTTCGGACGAGAAGTTTGAATAATAATCGCAGGCAAACCTTCCCCTATGGGTTCTTGATTCAAAGTTTGATAATAGGTCTTTTTTTGTACCGTGATAAATCCCAATAAATCCCACGGAATTTTGCCCATAGTAATCAAAGAGCCATCGGGAACAAAATCATCTTGGATTGGGATCTCAACCTCTCTCATATTAGATAATGAACCCAACTCTTCACCTTCCATAACTAAAAGTTCTGAAGTAAGTTTGGGCAAGGAAGAAACTTTGACCTGAGTATTTTTTTTCTGCTTGATCTTTTGTGAGTTGGGAATCCGATAGGTTTTGGTGATTTCAGGAATCGGATCTAGCATCAGTTGCTGATCGTGTTGCTGGCAGAATTTGAGCAATCCGGTTAAAGCTAAATAAACAATTTCCGCCTCTTCTGCATCGAGAAAAGCTCGCATGCCTTCAAAAGGATGGAGGCTGCCAAAAAATGGTCTAACTTCAATATATTCGTCTGATTCCCAATCTTCGTCTTCATCTTCCTCTTCGTAGTTGAGGAACCAACAATCTTGAGATAAAAAGGCTTTTTCTAGGCTTTCCGGTGATTCTTCTGCGATCGCGGCTTGACGAAATTGTTTCAAAGATTCTTCTGATCGATAGAGCAAAACCCCAAATTCTGTGCCCATATTCCCCATCACACAGGCATAGAGCGTTTCAATCTCACAACCTTCGATCTCGATCGCAATGATATCGCGATCAAAGAGATAGGCCCAAGGTTCGGCTTCCCAGATGCCATAGGCCAGCTTTTCTAAAACTGATTGATAGGGCGCCGGCAAAGCAGGAGGTTTGCTACTACCAAACTCTTCAAAACTGGCAAAGAGTTGATCTATTAGGGGTAATTCGGCAAAATATTCGATAGCAATATCCAACCCTTGTAAAGCTCCCCGCAAAAAGAATTGGAGCTGGCGATCGCGCACGACAATTTTCTTGGGACGAACTGGGGTCGCGGGATGATGGGGAGATTCGATTGCTCGCAACAAAGTCCTTACCACCGCTTCAAAACCCATATGAGCTGGGACAATCTCCATGGCTCGCACTGTCCCCTCTGTGCCATCGACCCAGATGACACATTCCCCATCCAGCCCCGCTTCTGGTTCAAAATGATCGGAAATTGCGCCCAAGGGACGACGATCACCTTCCCAAACACTAGAATTTTGGGCAATTTTTTGCAGCCGACGTTTGGTATTCTGGGGCAGAGCATTCATAAATTAACCGATCTCAATTTTGGTTTCTGGTATTTTACAGAAGGAATTTAGTAGTAAACCGTATTCTATACCTTCTACTACTGCTTGATAGGAGGCATCGATAATATTACTAGAAACCCCTAGCGTTGTCCAAGTTTGCTTCCCATTGCTCGAAGAGACTAAAACCCTGATTTGGGCTGCTGTTCCTAAGGTGCCATCGAGAATTCTCACTTTATAATCTGTGAGTCGAAAATTCGCGATCGCGGGATAAAATTCGGTCAAGGCTTTGCGTAACGCAGAATCTAGAGCAGCAACGGGGCCATTGCCTTCGGCAACTTCTAACAATTGTTTGCCATTTAGTTCCACCTTGATTGTAGCGACTGTGTGGCTGTCAATGCTATGAGATTCTTGATAAAGATTACAGTGAATCATACAAGTTTGCAGTTGAAACAAAGGAGCATAGTCTTCCAACTGAGATCGCATCATCAATTCAAAACTCGCTTCGGCAGCCTCAAAATGATAGCCTTGGTTCTCCAAATGCTTCAATCGCTCCAAAATCTTACGACAACGAGGATCTTGTTTTTCTAGCTCGATGCCAAATTTTTCTGCGTAATGGAGCACATTACTCAATCCCGATTGATCAGAGATTACAATCCGTCTTTGATTGCCGATCGCTTCAGGAATAATATGTTCGTAGGTCAAGGGATTTTTGGCTACCGCCGAAACATGAATTCCTCCTTTATGAGCAAAAGCGGAATGCCCCACAAAAGGAGCACGCCCTTCTGGAGGAAAGTTTACTGTTTCACTAACCAGACGACTTGTGGTCGTCAACTGAGCCAATTGCGAATCGGATAAGCAGTCATAACCTAGTTTCAACTGCAAATTAGGAATCAAACTGCAAAGATTCACATTGCCACATCTTTCGCCATAACCATTGATTGTTCCTTGTACCATGGTCGAACCAGCCATTACAGCTGCGATCGCATTAGCTACAGCGGTGCCCCCATCATTATGGGGATGAATACCCAATTGAGGCGCATCGGGTTGGTTCAATTCAGGAATTGCGGCGTAAATTTCCTCGACAATCTCACTAATTTCATGGGGTAAACTACCGCCATTAGTGTCACAAAGCACTAACCAACTAGCCCCCGCCGCGATCGCAGCTCGTAAAGTTTCTAGGGCATATTCAGGGTTATGCTTATAACCATCAAACCAATGTTCGGCATCATAAATAACATTTCTACCTTGGGAGATTAGATAGGCGATCGAATCGCTAATCATGGCCAAATTCTCTTCTAAGCTGGTTTTGAGGCTTTCTCTCACATGAAGATCCCAAGACTTACCAAAAAGAGTTACCCAAAGAGTTCCCGCCGATAAAATAGCCTGCAACATTTTATCTTCAGCTGCACTCTTATGGGGACGACGAGTGGAACAAAAAGCCACAACTTCTGCTTGTTGGAGAGGTTCTTCTTGTAGCTTCCAGAAAAACTGGACATCTTTCGGATTGGCTCCTGGCCATCCTCCTTCAATAAAAGGGATTCCCATTTCGTCTAATTGACGAGCAATTTTTAGTTTATCGGCTAAAGATAAGGAGATCCCCTCTGCTTGCGCGCCATCTCTGAGGGTCGTGTCATAGAGCCAGATTTTCATGTATGTAAATATATGAATTGTCGATAATCTCAATTATCAATTCGATTGTCAGATTAATTAGTCCTTAATTAACGTAAATTAATTTATCTTATTTTTTTGATGTAACTTGATTTAAGACGATTTAAATAATCTCTTGTCATAATCGTATTTAGCTACTTGAATTATTTCAACTCCAGAAAAATCTGGATGTCGAGGATTAAGAATATAATTTCGTCCTTCTCCTTGAGGAGTGACAGAAGAGGGAACAACTAAAGCGACAGTAGATTGTTGCTCAAGCCATTTTTGTCCTAGCTGAGCTAACTCAAGAGGAGCAGGATTAACCCACCATCTTGGAGGCAAAGTTTCTGGTTCGATAGTAAAGACTTTTAAATTATCAGGTAGTTTAACCGTGGCAATAGAACAATCTGAAGGCATGAGATGTAGAGGATAGTGAACTAAGGTTTCGAGCGTAGCCAAAGCAGTAGAATCTGAAGTGTAAATTACGGGAGTCCCCTTGAGATTCCAGCGTCCACCATAAAGTCTGGCTCCTTCACCGCTGAAATCATTGATATGCTTAGTTTTGCTAATCCGATAAAGCAAGACCACTAAGCATAAACTCCATATTCGATTCGTCCTAATTCATCCATGATTAATTGGATGCCACTAAAATTGTCTAAACAGGAAATAGGCGTTACTGCCCCTAAAGCATAGTTAGGGTATTTGAGCCATTGCACAGCCTTATCGCGATCGCCAAATACTTCTTCTGCCTTGGCATAGACCCTAGCCAATTGAATTACATGATCTGATAATTCAGGAGATAATTTTCTATCGTCTTCGTAACGCTGAAGAGTTCTTTCTGATATGGGAAGATAGTCAACTAATTCTTTCTGGGATAGCTCTAATAGTTGGGCTAATGAATTTATGGCACTTTTAAATAGACCTTTACGCGATAATAACATTAGGTCATAGAGTGACTTGATATTATCACTTATATTTAAAGCCTTACTCACAGCTTGATAAGTCATATAAAAATAGTTTTACTGTTAAAGATATTTAGATTATATGTCATTTGTCATTCTGTAAGCGACACTTGACTAGATTAAATTATGTTAAGTTCGAGATCATACTCTCTCCTCTTTCACCATTCTCTAATTTGTTGTGAATCCAGAAAGAAATTCGATTAGTGCGATCGCGATTCGTCGTCATATAGGCACCTTAATGCTGGCCTTGGCGGTAATTGTCGTCGGGATTTTTTTCGCTTTTCGCTTACAAGTAGACTTGCTTCCAGCCATCACCTATCCTCGTATTGGGTTAGTGGTGAACTCCCCTGGAGTTTCTCCTGAAGTTGCTTTAGAAGAAATTACCAAACCCCTCGAAGAAGCTTTGGGAGCGACCGAGGGCGTGGTGCAAATTTATTCGAGTACCCGAGAAGGTAGAGTAAGGTTGAATCTCTTTTTTGAACCAGGAGGAGATATCGATCGCGCCTTGAGTGATGCTACAGCCAGTTTTAACCGTAATCGCGATCGCTTGCCTGATTTAGTTACAGGAGTCAGGTTGTTCAAATTTGCTCCTTCTCAATTACCGATCTATGAATTTGCCCTCGAATCAAATTCCTTAAACGATTTGGAGTTACGGATTTTTGCCGATGAAGAATTAAGTCGAGAGTTAAACCTCATCCCAGGAGTTGCTTCAGTTGATGTCACGGGCGGGCTTACCGAAGAAGTACGAGTTGAGGTCGATCTAAAAAGATTACAAGCTTTTGGTCTGAGTTTTAATGAAGTGTTGAATGCCTTGTCCCAAAGTAATATTGATATTGCCGGGGGCAGATTGAAAGGTGGGGCAGATAATTTAGGGGAGCCTTTAATCCGTACTGTGGGGAGATTTCAATCTGCGGCAGAAATTGCTAATTTGACTTTGGATTTGAATAATAATGAGGGTGGGGCGAGGAATCAGATTTACCTGAGAGATATTGCCAAAATCATTGATGGCAATGCCGAACAAAGAGTATTTGTGACTTTAAATGGTGAAACAGCAGTAAAAATCACACTACAAAAACAACCCGATGCCAATACTGTCAAAATTGTCGAACAGGTTGAACAGAAATTACAGCAGTTGCGGGATTCGGGGTTAATTCCTGCTGATATGAAATTGGTGACGACGAGAGATGAGTCGGTTTTTATTCGTAATTCGATTTCTAATGTCGCGATCGCAGGTCTGTTAGGAACTTGTTTGGCAGCTTTAGTCGTATTTTTCTTTTTGGGTTCGCTGCGTCAAACTTTCATTATCGTAATGGCTATTCCTCTGGCAACTTTAACCGCGATCATTTTGATGAAATTATTTGGTTTATCAATCAATATTTTCAGTCTGGGTGGTTTGGCTTTGGGTGTGGGCATTGTGGTGGATAACTCGATTGTGATGCTGGAGAATATTTCGATCAAGATTGGAGATTCGGGATTGGGGACTGGTGATCAGGGATTGGGATATCAAACAGTAGGGGCGCAGGCCCTGCGCCCTAAAACAAAATTAATCAATCAGGCGATCGCGGCAAGTCAGGAAGTTGAATCGGCGTTAATTGCTTCTACAGCAACAAATTTGGTGGCCGTATTACCTTTTTTGTTGATTGGTGGTTTGTTTTCTTTGTTATTTCGGGAATTGATTCTGACGATTAGTTTTGCGATCGCGGCATCTTTACTCCTCGGCTTAACTATCGTGCCCATGTTAGCTTCCCGTTTATTGAGCATTCCGATTTCTAGCAAGGTCAATCAATGGACTCTTTTAGTTTGGTTCAATCAAGGTATCAATGGATTAACTAATATCTATCAACAACTGCTCGATATCATCTTGCGCTATCGTCTGTTTGTTATAGCTTTAGCATTTACTTTCATTGGCTTTAGTAGTTATGGAATGCTCCAGAATCTATCCCAAGAGATTTTGCCCAAGATCAATACTGGTCAAGCATTTCTAGTAGCACGTTTTCCTCCTGGAACTGATCTGCAAACTAATCAACGGGTCATGGAAGAGGTGGATACAATTATTCAAGAACAACCAGAAGTTGCCTATGCTTTCACAACTGTTGGCGGATTTCTCTTTGGCAATAATACCATCGAAAATATGTTACGCAGTTCGAGTAATATTACGCTTCAACCAGGAACTAACCTAGATTCCTTTATTACCAAGATTAATCGAGAATTCAAAAAACTCAATTTGGTAGATATTCGTCTACGAGTGTTTCCTGGGACAGTACGCGGGTTAAATTTAAATAATTCTCCTGTTAATGCCCAAGTAGATTTGATTTTGCAAAGCAAGGATCTTGAGTTATTGGAAGAGACTGGCGAGCGGGTTTTGAAGATATTAGATGAAAAGGCTACGCTGGCGAATTTCAGATCGAATCTCGACTCGAAACAACTGGAAATTCGTATTGTTCCCGATGCTGTGAGATTAGCGGATACAGGCTTAAGGGTGCAAGATTTGGGTCGTACTGTTCAGAGCGCGATCGCGGGTGCGGTGCCAACCCAGTTACAGAGGGATGAGCGATTAATCGATATTCGGGTGCAGTTGGATGGTGAGTCTCGTCAGTCGATTGCTCAGTTGCAGGAGTTGCCTCTGGTCTCTGGTCGCGATCGCTCAGTTGCGTTAAAAGATGTGGCTAGTTTAGAGTTGGGGCAAGCAAGTGGGGAAATTCAACGCATAGATCGGCGATCTGTATATATTATGTTGGGCAGTCTCAATGAGGGAGCGACTCTTAGTGATGCGTTGGCGGAATTGGATGAGATTTTGCCGGATATGGACTTGCCGGATGGGGTTACGGTGTTGCCAAGTTATGCAGCTCGATCTAACCAAGAGATTCAATCTGCTTTGAAGGTTTTGGGTGGATTGGCCGTGTTTTTGGTGTTTGTGGTGATGGCAGTGCAATATAATTCTCTGATTGATCCGTTAGTAATTTTGTTTACGGTTCCTTTGGCTTTGGTTGGGGGAATTTTTGGATTGTTTATTACGGATACGGCGATCGGTGCAACGGTGTTGGTTGGTGTGGTGTTGTTGGTAGGAATTGTGGTGAATAACGCGATCGTAATGATTGAGTTGGCGAATCAACTTTTTGAAGTGGGAAAGGGAAGTCGTCGAGCAGTGATTGTGAAAGCTGCGGCAACGAGGTTAAGACCAATTTTGATGACTACAATTACTACTGTGTTGGGGATGTTGCCTCTCGCGATCGGTATTGGTGAAGGGTCGGAGTTTTTGCAGCCTTTGGGAATTGTGGTTTTTTCTGGTTTGGTTTTTGCAACTTTGTTGACTTTGTTTATTATTCCTTGTTTTTATGTTTTATTACACCAAAAATACCTATAATATAGAGACTATCATCAAGCAGTTGTATTTAGCCATCTTGATTGCTATCTCTGTTGGTCTTTAAATTAACCAAAAAATAAAAAA
>JBCCYD010000122.1:0-14436 GCA_039190385.1 Cyanobacteria bacterium P01_F01_bin.143
AATACAAAGAAATAAAAAGAAAAATTGAAGATATTATCGAGAAATTATTACATGATTCGAAAATTAGATATGAACTAATAATTAGATATATAAAAAAAGGTAGTATCAGAATTGGATTAGAAGGCGATCCGGAAGATTGTAATAAGTTACAAAGATTATTTAGGTCAGGGGAACTTAGTGAAATATTAGAAATCCCAGTTGAAGATATTAATTTAGTTGCTACTTACAATTCGTATGATCAAGAAAACATGGAAGAGACTACAGCTGTTCTTGAAAGTGAGGATCTAGAATCTGCTGAGAATGACACAAAAAAGTCGGATTACATACTTTATGTTCACTATAGTTATAAAGCGAAAGACGATTTTGATAACTGCTTACAAAATAATGATCACTACAGAATATTGAGTCGTTTAGCATGGGTTAATTTTAGAAACCCAAATTATGACCCAAGATTTGCTGGGTTAGACCTTCAATTAGATGGGTTTAAAAGAATAGAACATTTTATGATGAGACTAAAAAATCTTTTGAATGGTGAAAATAACCAATACAATGGAGTTTTAGTTCTCTTTTATGATGCTGGTCTCAGGCAATTACTTGAAGAGATACGTCCTGTTTTATTTTTTAAAGACGATGCTCAAAAAGAAGAAATTGTCGGGAATATCAAAGAAGAACTGTTTGAGAGACTAAGGAGACTCCCTGATAATAAAGAGGAGCCAAGGGAACTTAAATTTGGCAGCGTTGTTGGTCGGATGCTTACCAAATTAGCAAAAGAAAATGGATTAACGGATAATCTACGAATACTGACTTCCCTGGATCTAGTGGACGTTTTTTCAGAAATGTCAGATGTTCATGAACTGCGAGATTTATTCCTTGGGGAATCAGGAAACATTGGTTACGATAGTCCCAAAATTATTGATGCCATTATACGTCTCAGATTGTTAGGAAGTGGGATTCCAGTTTTTCGGTTAGATCAAGATATTTTATTTCCCAATGAAGATGAAGAAAAAGCCTATGAAATGCTTAACAAAGCGATTGCTGGACAAATCAAGGCAATAGAAAGACATCAAGTTAAATCCACAATTCATTCCACAATTTTGTCTGTGAATTATGAAGAGCCAGAGAAGGCAATCAAAAGTTCAAAAAAAGGTTCAAATTTAATTGCATACTCCCGAAGCTATGCTACTCGAATACATCCTGCTTTGCTTGTAAACACTAAATTACTGAGCGAGCCCCCTATAAATTGGAATACATATGCGGAAAGAAGTTTTGATAAAACATTAGCTCAAAAGTTTTTTAACAATAAAAATCTTATCAAGTGGGGAGCACCGACTACAGCAGTCCTTTCAGGTGCGCTAATGTATCTAAGTGATGGAGTTGTTTTGAATTTACCTCCTTTCAGCAATTTCTCTCTCAACGTTATGTGGATTGACGATCATTTAAGATATGCAGTCCACCGCGAATTAGGGGATTTTTCTGCAATAACTAGATATAGAAACGACGGACTCCCTTTAAATTCTAAGGATGATAGTACGTCCGTGATCAAGTGTCGATCTGGGTTTGATAATCTAGCTTTTTATACACTTAGTACTTACTTACCAGGATTGCTTTGGGGTTCTATTTTTGATGCTTGGATTTCTACTGAGCCACTCGTAAAGCTTCGTAAAACAGAAGCAAGACGACTACATAGAGAGCAAGAATGGAGAAACAAAAAAACTCAAGATAACATGGGTATCTTTGCTAAACGCATCAAGCACGCACAGGCCGGTCATCCTATTGTAGATGAAGTTCAACTTAGAGAAGATTTGCGACAAGTTGCGTTAACTCGAATTCAAGAAGTTCGTGAAGTTTGGAGAGAATTATATATTTGGCAAACACATCAAGAAAAAAGATCAGATAGATTCGATACTTTTGCTTCTTGTTGGGCAACGCATAATCTACCTGATGAACTCATAAATTTGATTAATGAACAAGAAGATGAGACAAAACAAGAGCTTGCTCGTGGAATCCCTGAACAAATTATAGTTGGTAGTGTTTGGGGTAATCAGCTAGAAAGACTTATTACAGATGCAGTAAACTACTTGCGATGGGTTCAGAAATGGCCACATGTTGTACAAGTGGTGCGTTCACTTAAGCGGGGTGTTCTTCCTTCCGATTTATAATAACTTTTTTTTGAAAATCTTGATTGTAAAATGCGATCACTATATGCATAAGCTCAATATAGAATTCATTTATTATTCCTTCAACTAATTTAAATTTTGAAGCTAACAAAATGTTTGATAATGAGTTCGTCTGTAATATCGAATAACCCAGAGGAGATAGATTGATGAATAATACTGCGATCGCGATCGCGCAAAAAATTATAAATTTGGGATCTCTGTATCTAATTGCAGGATTAATCTTCACTGTGCCTTTTCTCCTCTTCGGCATACAGCGAATTGATGCCGAGGCTAAATGGGATTGGGGTTTCTGGAATATCTTCGATGGCATTGGTTTGCGATTATTACTCTCCCCAGGAATCTGTGCTTTTTGGCCGCTGTTTGTTGTGCGACTAATACGAGGCAAAGGCAAACCATTAGAGAATAACGCCCACAGAAAACTTGCTAAAACAGTTAACAATTAACATTGATCATTGACCATTAACTCGGTTGTTACTCATTACTCATTACTCATTACCCATTACTCATAATTAATGATCTTAGAAAGAAGAAAAATCCATTTTTATAGCGCGATCGCATTAGCTATCATTCTGCCAATAGTTTTTATCTGGGGGACTGTGGCGCGTCCTTTTTACAATATTCGTAATCAATCCTTACCCCCTCATTGGCAATCGCCAGAAATGAAACTATTAGGAGCTCCAATTCAGTCTCAAATTCTAACAAACACGCAACTTGCGGCAGCAATTAATAGCTCTGACTTCCCAAAAGTGCTTGACTCAGAGATTTTGCTTAATGTCGCCCTTGAGATTGCCGTTAGGAATAATAACTCCAATTCATTTTCTAATTCATTAGTTATCACTCCAAAATCAATCTTGAAGTTTCCCGATCCGCTACTATATTGGCAACCCAATCAAGAAACTCCCACCGAAATTGATGATTCGATGATTTTATTGGGTGCTTTACCAGGAAAAGCCAGCAATATCTACAAAAAACCTCGCTATGTTTTCAATTTGCCACCACAAGCCTTAGATCAAAATGGGTCATTGGTTCTATATAGCCAAGGTTATAACGCGATCGCGGGAGTATTTCCACTTTGTCTACAAAATATCGAACAACCTTTTGTGTGTCAGGAGAATTAAGTCGTGGGAGTAAAGTACAAACCAGTTATTTGGACTAAACAAATCATCATTTATGATGTCATTTTATTTGTCTGTCTAGCCTTATATATCTATCTATTTGTTTTTGTTAGTCAGCAAATTGATCCTGATGTCGATATCAAGGGCGTCAATATTCGAGCCTATGGTTCAGCCGCAATTATTCTTTTACATGTCATTCTTTCTATTGGGCCACTGGCTCGCTTAAACACAAAATTTTTACCCTTACTTTTTAATCGTCGTCATTTAGGGGTCACCATGTTTTTGCTAGGGGCAAATCATGCTCGACTGGCAATCGATTGGTATCACAAATTGGGCAATACAGATCCCTATATTAGTGTTCTGATTAGTAACTTGAACTTTTTCGATTTTATTCGTTTTCCCTTTGAAATCCTGGGTTTACTAGCATTAATCATTCTCTTTGTGATGGCGGCAACTAGTCATGACTTTTGGTTGGCAAATCTGACCGCACCAGTTTGGAAAGCTATTCATATGTTTGTTTATCTGGCCTATGGTTTGCTAGTGGGTCATATAGTTTTGGGTGCCCTGCAAGCTCATACCAATCCTTTGCTTACAGTGATTATGGGCTTGGGAATGTTTTGGATTGTGGGGTTACACGTGATTTCAGGGTTCCAGGAATTTAAGAAAGATCAGAATTTATTGTTTCCTGATGATGAAGACTTTGTGGAAGTTGGGACAATTGAAGAGATTCCTGAATATCGGGCTAAAGTTGTCGCGATCGCAGGTGAGCGAGTAGCAGTCTTTAAATATGATGGCAAAATTTCTGCGATTTCCAATGCCTGTCAACATCAAAATGGCCCTTTAGGGGAAGGCAAAATTATTGATGGTTGCATTACCTGTCCTTGGCATGGTTACCAATATGATCCCGAGTCGGGCGCTTCCCCACCACCTTTTACGGAAAAAGTTCCTAACTTTGATGTGAAGTTAGTCGGCGATCGCATTTTTGTCAAAGCCTCACCTAATCGACCAGGAACCCATGTTGAGCCAGCCTTGATAAGTAATGAGTAATGGGTAATGAGTAATGAGTAAGACAGTAGGATGCTGTAGGGTGTGTTGGCGCCAGCGTAACGCACCACGCATTATTTCAGCGTAACGCACCATTTTATTTAGAAGGAGAAGAGATTTTGAGATCCGATAACGAAACTACAGATGAATTTTACCAAGGGTTTAGTCCGACAATTCCGCCGAAGATTCGGGGCTTTCTCTGGGTTCTGGTGCCGATAATAGCTGTGATTGTGGTAGTTTTATCGCTTGTTTTGCCTAAAATTCATAATCAATATTCAACAGGAAGTTATACGGGTTTTCGCGAATATGAAGGATTACTGATGGCGAAACCAGTCCCCCACCTGATGATTCCGCGACCAGGAACAACTAATATCGATAATGCTTATTCTCGATATGTTTTAGCTGGCACAAGAAAAACTTCTGTCAGTCCCAAAGTCCTGGAATTTGCTGGTAATTGGGTGAAAATCAGAGCATTACCCGTATTTCGTGATGGCATGACTTTGCTTGCTGTGAGTTCTAGGAAAGAACCTGAAATTATCGAGCCACCTGCCAATCAATCTTTAACTATTCCAGAGGGTAAAACATTAGGACAATTCACCTTATCGGGGGAAATAGTTGATACGAAATGCAACTTGGGTGTGATGAAACCAGGTCAGCAAAAGGTGCATCGCGATTGTGCAATTCGCTGTATTAGTGGTGGCGTTCCTCCTTCTTTGCGAGTTGTGGATGCTTCGGGAAATATTGAGTATTTTTTATTGGTAGATTCTGAGAGTCAAGCTGTAAATTCTAGTATTTTGGATATCGTTGCCGATCCCGTTGCGGTTACAGGAGAAGTTGTTCAATATGGTGATCTTTTTGTGTTGAAGGCTGATCCTGATAGTTATAAGATATTTGCCAAGTAGATAAAATTTCGCTAAAGAAACTTCACATTTTTGCCAAAAGATTGTGAAGCTTCGTAGATTCAAGCAAAATAAAAAAAATTTCTATCGTCTCAAGAGGGATCTAAAGAATCAAACCTATCAAAACTTTTTTTGGAGAACTACTAGTGCCGCTACGCGGAAGTAATAAGTAATGAGTCTTAATTTATCGGCTTTTTGACTATTCCTAACAGTTAGCTTATTTATGCTCACATCCACTAGGTAACATAAGTTCATTCAAATTAATCAATTGGCAGTGATTGATGCTAGTCTACAAGACTATTCAGAAAAGTTTTGATTACCTGTCGAGTTTTGGAGAAATTGGATGCAATTCAAATTTAAAACTACTGCCATTTTGCTCATGAGCCTTGCTTTTAATGGAATAGCTTGGGCATCACAGGCAAAAATAGAATCGCAATCCCCAGCCCCAATTATCACAAACACCCAACATCATGCCCAACTCTCCCAAACATCTCCAGAATTCGAAATCCTAATTAGAGCAATCCGCCAATTTCTCACCAGAGAGCGCTACGAAATAGAATCTAAACTCAAAATCTTTGGTAATTTTCCTGGTGGTAGTTTCAGCTTTTCCGCTCAACTGCAAACAACGATTGAAGCTCCTAATAGATTTCGTTCAGAAATAGCATTTACCAATCCTGATGGTGATGTTGGCAACCAATACACTGTTACTTCTAATGGAACCGAAGTCTGGATTCATAATCTCAATGAGAATAAATATTCAGTGATGGACTATCAAAGTTTTCGCGATTACGATGACAGCTTTCTCATCGGCTTTTTTTCCTCAATCTTTTTTGAAATGCAAGAGGACAAAGAAACTGTAGATGTTTTTTTGAATCTCACAGAAGATCAATTAATTGAAACTTTAGAGACTGAGTTACAAACCGAGATCACTAGCGCAAATTATGGAACTGAAAATGTTGAAGGTATTCAATATAATACGTATAGCTATAAAGATGTAGAGGAAGATCTTACAATCACCGCATTTGTCAAACCTACTACTGCAACGATAGGACATCTAGATGTTTCTGGTCAGGACGAAGATTTAAACCTGAGTATCAGAGAGAGTATTGTTGAGGTCAACACATTGCGATTTATTCCAGCTTCTACATTTCGCTTTGTCCCGCCATTTGATGCCGAGAAGTCCGATACCTCACTACCAATTGAACCATTCTAAACAATGATCAATGTTTAATGTTTAATGCTCAATGATTAAGGCTTTTTTGCCGCGATCGCGAGTTGCACTTGAGGTATTTGCCGCAATTGATCAATCACTTCCACAACATCTCCATGAGCCACATCTTTATCTGCATTAACCACAACGGTAATCGTCTCTTCTTTGGTAATTAATTTTTCAATGTCTGTTCTCAAGTTAGCAATTTTTGTGGGTTCACTATCTAGACTCAACTGACCATCGCGATCGAGGCTAACAGTAATTTGTTGTTTTTCTTGAACTTCAACAGTTTTTGCTTGGGGAAGATTCACCGGTAAACCTTCAGAACGAGTTAGATATAAGCTAGAAACGATAAAAAATACCAAGATTGCAAAGATAACATCAATCATCGGCACAATATTAATGCTAGGAGGTAAATCTGGTTCTTCAGGTAATCGCATCGTAAACTGCTCCTTGTTGCTCGTATTTTTCTAAATGTATCAGTTCTAATTGTCCGCCTACTTCCTGGATTAAAGCCAATTGTTGCAAATATAATCCACGAAACAAACTAGCAAAAAATAAAGTAAAGATAGCAATTACTAGCCCCGCAGCCGTAGACGTTAAAGCCTCACCAATGCCTGATGTTACCCCGGTAGCATCCGAAGAGGCAACATCACCAATTCGCAAAGAAGCCAAAGAAGTAATCAAACCTAAAACAGTTCCCAGTAATCCTAATAAGGGTGAGATGCTAATGATGGTGTCAAAGGTATTACTAAATCGCTTCAACAGAGGAATTTCTGCCTGTGCTGAACTCTCTAAGGCTAGCTTGAACTTTTCTGGGGTCGATCGCTCGACGGATAAAGCGACTAAAAATATTCGGGCGATCGGAAATTGTCGATTACGCTGGAGCAAAATTGCCGCCGCTTCCGTATCTTCTTTATATAAACCAAGACTTTTTTTGATGATTTTATCCTGTTTCCGAGAAACCTGAGACCAAAACAGCGATCGCTCGAAAATCATCGCCAGTGAAATAATTGATAATCCCAGCAGAGGATACATGACCACTCCACCATTTTTAAAAAATTGAGTTATTATCTCCATAATTAATAAGTATAGATATTAAAATTAAATTCCACTTTCAACATTTCCAAGGGAAAATTTGCTGGTAAAGGATCAAACGGGCCAGAATTTTGCACTGCATTGAGAGCTTCACGATCTCTTGCGGAGGAACCTGAAGTTTTTCTTATTTTCAATGCGGTAATTTGTCCATTTCTTTGAATCGAAAAACTGAGTACCGTATTATGATCTTTTGTCGAATATTGCGGATTCCAATTGCGTTTCACTCTTCTTCTAACTTTAGAAAAGTAGTTACGCATATCAAGTCTTTGCTGTGCATCTAATGCTGGATTATATGCTTGTTGACTCACATTATTATCTAGGTTAAAAAATGAATTGCCCCCATCATCATCAAAAGATTTTTTTAAGTTACCACCTAATAAACTTGCGGCCCCGGTAGTGCTGGGAGTTGTCGGGGCAGAATTGGGATTCTCAGTAATAGGAGTAATAGGCGTATTGTTAGAAGTTGGCTCAGATTTTGTGATCTTCTCTTCTGTGAGCTTTTTGGGTAATTTAGTTTCTTTCGGTAAGGATTCGACAATTGGCTCTGGAACTGCTGCCGCCTGCGATCGCGTTTCCTGTTTAACAACAGTCTTTTCTGGTTTCAGCGGTTTAGGCTCAGAATCCTCTTTAATTGCTTTTGGTACAACTACTGTTTGCGATCGCGTTTTCGGTTGAACTACAGTTTTTTCTGGTTCTATTACTCTATTCGTGGGAATCTCTTCTGGAGGCAAAGGTTTAATCTTCGTCGAAGCAGCTGATTCTTCTGGGGGAACCACGATAAAATCAACCGGTGCCTTATCAGGAATTAATTGAACTTTAGGTCGCGATCTCTCTATGACTGCAAATAAACCTAATCCAATAACATGAACTAGCACTGAAGCCAAAACAAACAAGGGAATGGGATTACGGCGAAACTGATTCTCGTCAATTTTACTTACAACCTGATCTTGCTGACTTGATTCGGCGCTAATTGTCATTGCTAAAGTTGTCTCCAGACATTGCCCATTACCTGAGTAACTCTACTCGCCCATACCGTAGCAAATTACGACTGTCCTTTGATGAGTATTAGTTGAGATCTTGATGAAATTTTCGACTCAATCTTCATACCAACTAGAACGCCAAGCAGCATCAGCTTCCGCGATCGCATATTCTTTCTTCTTATCTTGATAAATGTTTTGAATCCGTGATATCTTTTTCAATAAATTACGAATTTCACTTCTTTTGCTACTCAAGACAGGATCGCCAAACTCTAGTTCCACTAACTTAAGACGTAATAAACTAATATTGCCAAAATTAGTATTGGTTTTTGATTTTTTTCCTTTATCTACTTCAATCACTAAACTTAGGATATTTGGAATACTTTTTACTTTATTAATTCGAGAAACTCCATCTGCATTTTGTAGGGCAACCTCCATAATTCTTGTGGGTAATCTTTGAGGTACGATGTCTCGCTCTTGAAAGATTATATTGGCTTTTTTTGAAATATTATCGAGATTCTTTTTAATTTGTTTTTCAATATTTTTTTGCCAAGCCATCAGCTCTTTGGGATCTTTTAAATCAATTTTCTCTTCTTCTGGCTCGTCTTTATCCTCAGAATTATCCTTCTCTAAGTTACTATTTTCTTCTTCTGCATTTTTCCTTTCAATACTAATGACTTGGTTACCATCAATGACGATCGCTCTACCATTTTCTAAGACGATACCCTCTGTATTCTTCGCTATAATCTCTGCTAAATCCTTGTCAATCTCAGACAGATCCGTTGCACTATCATCTGACTGCCCCTCACTATTTTCTTGTACTCCCATTTTATGCAGCGGTAAATTTTTTAGCATTTCTGCAATTAAACTGAGATCTGCTTCCTGGGTTGATTTCTTCGGTCGATATTTTTTCTTCAATTCAGGTTTGATCTCTTTTCCCAATGCTCGCAGCTTTTCTTGTAGTTTTTGGCGTTGACTAAAACTGAGCTTCAGAAAAGATTCGGCATAGATCTTAGTACAAATTTGATAACTAGCTAAAATTAATTGTTTTTGTGCTGATTCACTTAATATATCTAGATAATCATCATAGGTAGTCTGAAGTTGAGTGGCAGTTTCAGCTACAGTTTGTTCTAATACTTCTAATTCTTGTTTGACTTGCTGAATTGTTCTTGCCATATCTTAAATCAGTTAACAGTAATCAGTTATTAGTTATTAGTTATCTAGTGTCCAAATAATTATAGCGAGAAAATATCCGAGCTTTAGTAGATTTAACGAGGTTTTTCTGTATTTTTGATAGTTTTATCAATAAACTAGAGATTTTTACCAAACTAGCTTTCATCTCAAAAATCGCTATAATCAACTTATAACATATATCTAAATAAAATGTCTGATTTTCTCAATTCCCTCTTAAGCCGCCACCCAGAAAAGATTAAAGCTAATGTGGAAATCTACACTTGGGCGACTTGTCCTTTTTGCATTCGCGCCAAACTATTGCTCTGGTGGAAGGGTGCAAAATTCACTGAATACAAAATAGATGGAAACGAAGACAAAAGAAGCAAGATGGCGCAGCGCTCCTCTGGCAGAAGAACTGTGCCGCAAATCTTCGTCAATGATCAACATTTAGGTGGTTGTGATGATTTGTACGAATTAGATGCCAATGGGAAATTAGATCCTTTGTTATGGCAAGTTAATCCATAGAGTCTATTGACCTTAAACAGTCTGCTCCTCAATGTCTAAATTAAATAGCATTTGTAGAGATTGTAAACAGCGGCGGCGAGCCTCTATATCTTGTTGCGCTTTTAGCTGCACCATCGGTTCATGGAGAATCTTATTAACAATGCCCCTGGTCAAGGCTTCAATTACATCTTGATTTTTTTCGCCAAATTCTGAACCAAGACGAGATAAGGCTTTCTCTAATTCTTGCTCTCTAATGCCTTCTACTTTTGTGCGGAGGCAACTAATTGTGGGGACAGTTTCTAGCGATCGCCACCACAACATATAATTATTAACTTCTTCTTCAATAATCCCTTCAGCTTCTTGAGCCATTTTACGACGACTTTCTTGATTCGCGGCTACCACTGCTTTGAGATCATCTACGTTATAAGCTTGTATTTGCTCCAGGTCTTTGACATCGGCGGCAATATTGCGTGGCACAGAGATATCAATGAGCATCAAGGATTTACTATCGGGCAAATTAGCTGTTAGTTTAGCTTTATCTAAAATCGGTTCAGTAGCACCAGTACTGGTAAAGACAATGTCAGAATCTGCGATCGCATCCATCATCTCAGACAAAGGACGCAGTTGCAGATTAGCTTTGGCAAATTTTTTCGCTAATTCTTGGGATCTGCGATGGGAACGATTGACAATTGTAATCTGAGTCGCCCCTTTAGCCAGCAAATGTTTTACTAGCAAACAAGCCATTTTCCCGGCACCAATAATCGTAAAACGATAGGGAGTTAAATCTGTTACCTTAATTTGAGCTAACTCCACTGCTGCTGAACTAATAGAAACGGCTCCTGTCCCAATACTAGTTTCGCTGCGAACCCTTTTTCCTGTAGAGATTGCTTGTTTAAATAAACGATCTAATAATCGACCTAAACCTTTATATTTCTGTCCTAGTTTATGAGTTGTCTTGACCTGAGCCAGAATTTGACCTTCACCTAAGACCAAACTTTCTAAGCCTCCAGCAACTCTCATCAGGTGGCGTAAAGCATCTTCATGGAGCAAAGTGAATAAATGTTTGCGTAATTCATAAAGGGAAACCCGAGCTTTTTCCGCTAGGAATTGAATAATTTCGTTGACACCTTGTTCGGTCTCTCTAACAATACTGTAGATTTCTAGGCGATTACAAGTACTAATAATAGCTACTTCTGCTATATGAGGATAACTCTTCAGATGAGCGATCGCTTCCTCAATTTGGGCTTCGGGAATACTTAATTTTTCGCGTACATCTACAGACGCTGTTTTATGAGACAGTCCAACAACAATAATATTCATTTCTCGATTCTCAAGGGTTTTCGTTTAATTTTAATATCAAAAAAGTTTTCTATAATTTTTAAAACAATCGCCCCCTAAATTTAAGGAGACGATTGGATTAGATAACAGTACTAGTTCAATTGAATGTTTTTGGGTGTTTCAAACATATGCACAGTATCTACAAAACGAGCAGTTTTTGATTGGGAAGAAATAACCAAGCTTTGAGTTCTAGCTCCACCTTTGAAGAAACGAACTCCGTTCATCAAAGTTCCTGGAGTAATCCCAGAAGCTGCAAACAATACTGTTTCGCCACTAGCCAACTCTTCGGCTGAATAAACTTTGTCGGGATCGGTAATTCCCATCTCAGCAAGACGAGCTAGGTTACTCTGTTTGCTTTCTCCAATTAGACCAGTTTTTACAATATCAGGATCGTAAATTAACTGACCTTGGAAGTGACCACCCAAACAACGCATTGCTGCGGCTGAGATGACACCTTCTGGTGCTGCACCAATACCCATAAGAGCATGAATATTAGTTCCAGAAAAAGCACAGGATAAAGCGGCAGATACGTCACCATCGCTGATTAGTCTAACTCTGGCTCCTGCGTCACGAATCTCTTTAATCAAGCCTTTATGGCGAGAACGATCCATCACAACCACTACCAACTCTTCGATAGAGCGACTTAAGCAGTCTGAGATAATTCTAAGGTTCTCGGTTGCCGATTTATTGATGTCTACGTGACCTCTGGCTGCGGGGGGTGCAGCTAGTTTTTTCATGTAAAAATCTGGTGCTGCAAATAAACCACCTTTCTCCGCGATCGCCAAAACTGCCATTGAACCGTTTTGCCCATAAGCAACTAGGTTAGTTCCTTCGCAGGGGTCAACTGCAATGTCAATTTCAATCAATTCCTCGGGGTTACAGTAGTCTTTAGCATCTTCGCGGGTACAAATACCGACTTCTTCACCGATGTAGAGCATCGGAGCGTCATCCCGCTCCCCCTCACCGATAACGATGCGTCCTCGCATATAAATTTTGTTCATCCGCTCTCGCATGGCTTCGACGGCTACTTCATCAGCAGTGTCTTTTTCGCCTTTACCCATCCATTTGGCTGAAGCGATCGCGGCTTGTTCTACTACCTCAATAATTTCTAATCCGAGGGTGTTTTCCACGAAGATTTTCCTCCCTTGTGCAATGTTTTTTCTTGGTATGGCGATGCCTACTCAAGAGAAAAGTCTATCAGAGTGCGGGATCTTCTTCGATCTTTATTAAGTTTTAATAATTTTCATGAGATTTTTTGAAAATCGTCGCTATGTGGAGTGTGTCGCTGCTATGGCGATGCGGTTGATAATAGATAGCTTTAGTTTAATTTCTAACGCATTTTTTTTGTGTCTGCTAACTATTACGTAATAATCGCTATTCTTCATCTAATCTTTACCATACAACCGAAAAAATATGCAAAAATTGGAGTTAAAATTACATATTTATAAAAAATTATAAGATTTTACCAGTAATGAACCAGACAAAAAAAACTTGGCAACAATATTGGTTAATGTTGCAATATTATAAATTTCCCGCGATCGCAACTTTTCTTCTGACTATCATACTAACAATTACCGCAGTTCTTAAGGTAGAAAGAACTTACACTGTCAATAGTACAATTAAACTGGAATCTGCAAATAAAGAGGTAATTGATTCTTTAGAAGCTACGGCTATAAATAATAATCAAAAGATTGAAGCAGATAATGCAGAACAAGTAGTATCTATAGAAAAAGATTCTGAAATCTTAAGCAAGCAAGTATTTGAACAATTAAAAACAGAGAATAATTCTCTGGAAACCGTAAATTATGAGCAATTTATTAAACAATTAGATATCAAAAATAATTCTGTTGACGATACGATTGACATTACTTATTCAGGGAAAGACATCGATAGCTCAAAGTTAGTCGTAAATTCTGTAATTGAATCCTATAAAAATCAACGAGCGGACATAGAGCTGAGTAATCTATCCAAGATCAAAGATAAATTTAATCAGCAATTAGCCTCAGCTGATAAAGATGTGAAAGAAATTGCCAAAAAATTAAAGAATTTGCTCTCAAAATATGACCGCAACATTCTA
Organism: Cyanobacteria bacterium P01_F01_bin.143; assembly: GCA_039190385.1. Lineage (GTDB taxonomy): Bacteria > Cyanobacteriota > Cyanobacteriia > Cyanobacteriales > Xenococcaceae > Xenococcus. Next base: position 13,613 of record JBCCYD010000122.1, read on the forward strand.
GAGTCTAAACCAGAATATCTGACTAACAAAATCAAAGAAATTGAATCGAAAATAGTCTCTGCAAAATCTAAGATAAAGGAAGTTGATAGCAAAATAAGTAATCTCAAATTAAAGTTAGGTCTTGGTTCACCACAAAATGCGATCGCCAGTCAAGTTGAGGGCTATTCTGAACAACAAGAATTATTCCAGCAATTACAAGATACTGAAACTAAATTAATACAAGAGAGTGCCCGCTTTAGCTCCCAAAACCCAGTTATCATAAATTTACAAGCGGAAAAGTCCAGGCTCGAAGCACAAATAAAAAATCAGAATTTGTCTAGTCAACAATATCTTTCCGTTAATCAGAATAATTATTCGATCGCAGAGGATACGGAACAGTTAGTTAGCTATGAAGCAGAAAAACAATCTCTAGCAACTAAAATAGATAGTTGGGAAATCGATAAAGCTCAATATCAAAAGGATCAAGCAATTGCTCCTGAAGTTAAGCAACAATATCAAGAACTTTTAGCTAATAATAAAAAAGCAAAAGATAAATATAATAGATTATTAAATAAATATCAGCAATTAGAAGTTTTTTCTGATCAAAGTTTCGATCAAATACTGGAATTAATGAAGCTCGCTGATTTCAAACCAAGTAAACACTGGATTGCTAAAAAGCTAGGTCTGAGTCATGGCAAGGTCAGAGAAATTATTGAAAAGCTACAAACAGTCGGATTGCTAAAAATTGAAGCTGACGGAACTTGGGTGGATGTAACCGAAGGTCGTACCACGAATACTCTTGATTTGGGAGTCACGAGTTTTGCCAGACGTGAATATCAAAAAAG
>JBCCYD010000123.1:0-14393 GCA_039190385.1 Cyanobacteria bacterium P01_F01_bin.143
ACCATACTGTAGGTTTCTTCTGCTTGAGTTGGTTCAAACGCACGGAAAGTGTTGGATGCTCCTCCCTCATTATCATCAAATAAGGTGTTTTCTACTGTGGCACCATGAATCGCACAAAGTAGTGCACCACCAAGTATTCCAGCTACTCCCATCATATGGAAAGGATTGAGAGTAAAGTTGTGGAAACCTTGAACGAAGAGAATGAAACGGAAGATGCCTGCTACGCCTAAGCTAGGAGCAAAGAACCAGCTAGATTGTCCCAAAGGATAGAGTAAGAAAACACTTACAAATACGGCGATGGGAGCGGAAAACGCGATCGCGTTATAAGGGCGAATCCCCACAAGACGAGCGATTTCAAACTGACGGAGCATAAATCCGATTAGGGCAAAGGCACCATGAAGCGCGACAAATGCCCATAATCCGCCGATTTGACACCAACGGGTGAAGCTCCAGCCAGCTTCAGGGCCCCAAAGAAATAGTAAGGAATGACCCATACTATCTGCGGGAGTTGATACGGCAACGGTTAAAAAGTTAGCACCTTCAAGGTAGGAGCTAGCCAAACCGTGAGTATACCAGGAAGTTACAAAGGTGGTTCCGGTGAGCCATCCGCCGATCGCCAGATAGGCGCAGGGGAAAAGCAAAATTCCGGACCAACCAACGAATACAAAGCGATCGCGTTTAAGCCAGTCATCGAGGGCGTCAAACCATCCTCTCTGAGGCGCGCGGCCTACTGCTATTGTCATATTTTCTAATCCTCTTGCTTAGCTAAAGAAATTGCAAGATTTCTCAAAATGGATGCTATTATGGCTTTACCAAACGGTTCAAAATAATATTTACCGTCAGGTTTTACAAAACTTCACCAATCTCACTTAATATAGACCATCTGAAGAAATCAAATATCTTGAGAATTGCCTACTGTAAGATCACGGGGAAGTAATAGTTAACATTTTTTAAAATAGCACGAGTTCAGGCGCAGTCTAGATCCTCTAGGTAGAATATAGGCGTACAACCTCAAAACTAGGGCATAAATAATTATTAGCAAAAAATTAACAATCAAGACATAATCATCCTCATAAATCTTAGCCCTAGTTGGATCACGGATCAAAAAATTCAGGGTTAATGAGAGAATGGGTTTTGATTTTACTTAAATTTTTTCAGATTGTTAAGAAAACTAAAATATTGACAAATGACAACTAAAAGCAATAAATTGCGTTGGGAAATTTTGGGTTCACGTCGACTCAGTAACTATTTCTGGGCATTGGCTGTCACGATAGGTGGTGTGGGGTTTCTCCTCTCAGGGCTATCGAGTTACTGGAAAATCAATCTACTCCTAGTTTCTGATACCACCAACTTACAATTTATCCCTCAAGGAATCGCTTTAACCTTTTACGGTATAGCTGGTTGTCTCCTCGCTACTTATCTTTGGCTCGTGATTTTTTGGGATGTAGGAAGTGGGTACAATCAATTTGATCAAACAACAGGTCAAGTAACTATTTCTCGTGTAGGATTTCCTGGAAAAAATCGTTGTGTAGAAGTAAACATTCCCATCGAAGAAGTCCAATCTATCCGAGCCGAAATCAAAGAAGGACTTAACCCAAAACGAGTCTTATACTTACGTTCCCAAAAATTCCGTGATATTCCCTTAACCAGAGTCGGCGAACCCATTGCCTTATCTGTTCTAGAAAATCAAGGGGCAGAATTAGCAAGATTTCTCCAAGTCCCCCTAGAAGGACTTTAAATTAATAGTGACTAAAATTATTGTTCACTAGCAAAATTGTCATTATCTCTGAATAAAATCTAGAAAAACAAAATTAGGGTAGAAATAGGAAAAATTACAATTCCATATTTCTACTTTTTTCTTCATGTCAAAATGAGCCATCAAATCTTATCTCCAACCACAAAACACCGAAACCAAATTCAATCCCAAATCTCTCCCTGGGTTTCAAGTCTTCTCTACTCTTTAGGTAGTTACATTATCCTACCAACTTTTTTCAGTGAAATAAAAATCACTGGTCAAGAAAATATTCCCCAAAATAATCCTGTAATCGTTACCCCAACGCATCGTTCTCGTTGGGATTCTTTTATCGTTCCTTATTCAGTAGGAAGACTAGTTAGTGGTAGAGATCTTAGATTTATGGTTTCAGCTAATGAAACAAAAGGGCTACAAGGTTGGTTTGTTCGCCGAATGGGCTGTTTCCCCGTCGATACCCAGCATCCGAAAGCAAACAGTGTAATTCATAGCCTAGAACTACTACAAGATAATGATATGCTCGTGATTTTTCCCGAAGGAGGAATCTTTAGAGATCGCCAAATTCATCAACTAAAACGAGGTGCGGCCCTGATCGCTCTCGAATTTCAATTAGCACAATCTCATCAAGCAGTGAAAATCTTGCCAGTAACCATCAAATATAGTCAACCCTATCCCAGTTGGCAAACTAAGGTTACTGTAGATATTGGAGTGGCCCTAAATGCCTCCAATTATCTAGAAAATTCCCTCAGAAAAAGTTCACAAAAGTTAACACAAGCCCTCCAAACAAAGTTGCAAGAAATGTCGGGAAAAATATAGCTTTGAGTGTTTGATCTTAAATGAAAATCTATCGGGTTATAATTCAAGAATCTGTCAAAATCACATACATTGTCATTTTCAAGACATAATCACAAGTAACTACTTAGCGTAGCGCAAATAATATGGATCGCGCTTCTCAATCAAAAGAATCTATGCGACATTCCGAGCCGGGGTTTCAATGTTCAAATCCTCATTGCATGGCATTAAATGACCTGGAAAACCATTTTTGTCGGCAATGTAAAACTCCATTAGTTAAACGCTATCTCTGGGCAATGGGCGCCAAATCCAATACATCTTCTGCCGCCAACATAGCAAATTCATCCCAAATTAGCACTAAAGAAATCGGCTCATTAATTGGAGAGCGTTATCTTGTCTTAAGCCAACAAATCTTTCTTGATACTAAGCCTGGGTTAATTCCTCAAATTCCCGAAGCCATTCCTGAGAAAATATCGACTTATCTACAATTATTTTCCTGCTCACCTCATATCCCTCAAGTCTATGGTCAACTTGATGGTTACAACATTTGGCTATTAGATTATGGAACCGTTCCCCATAATTCTCTGGGAAAACTTGAATATCCCCAAGAACTAGTCCCCAAAATATTATCTTTTTGGCCAAAAGCTCAGGCTATTAAGCAACTAAACTGGATTAGACAAATAGCTAGTTTATGGAAACCACTCTTAGAGAAGAATGTCGCATCAACTTTATTAGACCCTTTTTTTATTAGAGTAAATGGCTCTCTCATTCAACTAATAGAATTAAAATCTGACCCTCAAACTCCACCAACGCTCAAAGAATTGGGCAAACTATGGTCACAATTGGCAGAAAATGCCAACCCAATAATTAGTCAAATGCTAGAGCAATTGTCCAGGCGACTGGAAAATGGTTCTATTTCCAAAATTGAGCAAGTATTTGCCGTATTAGATTATTCATTAGAATTATGTAGTAAATATTACGATTATTCTTATCAGGTCTTTACTTGTAGTGATTCTGGGCCTACTCGTCCTAATAATGAAGATGCGGCTTATCCTGATAATTCCACGCCAGTTATCATGAAAAACCAAGAGATTAGCCTAGCAATAGTCTGTGATGGAGTTGGAGGTCATGAAGGGGGAGAAATTGCGGCCAAAGAAACGATTAATAATTTGCGGACCAACATCGAGCAAATGTCCTTTGACACCGAACATAATTCTCCAGGAACTATCTTTAAACAATTAGTTAGATTTACTAATGATGCGAATGATGCTATTTGTAAGCGTAATGATAATGAACAACGTCAAGAAAGACAACGCATGGGGACGACTCTTGTCATGTCTTTGACTCATAATCACGAAGCTTATTTAAATAGTGTTGGGGATTCGCGAATTTATTTAGTGACACCGGTAGGATGTCATCAGGTGACAATCGATGACGATTTAGCATCAAGAGAAGTCCGTCTTGGTTATGCCGTCTATCGTGATGCGCTTCAATATCCCTCTGCTGGAGCATTAATTCAAGCATTAGGGATGCGCCATTCCAGTGCCTTGCACCCAAATATTAAACGTTTTATTATTGATGAAAATTGTATTTTTCTGCTTTGCACAGATGGCTTGAGCGATTTTGATCGAGTTGAACAATATTGGCGCAGCCGAATATTACCGATGCTTACTGGGAAAACGGATATTACCAAGACCGTAAAAACACTCATCAAAATTGCCAATGAAAGAAACGGTCATGATAACGCAACAGTCGCCTTAGTTCATTGTCAAATCAAGCCAAAACCTTTAACAGAGGAAAGTTCTATTCTCTGGTCTCAAGTGGAAATGGCGATCGCGGATTCTCTGGTCTGGTCTGATATTAATCCTGGAATCCTATCTTTACCAAATACGGAATATATCGCCCCAGAATCTAATTTATCAACCACGGAAAAGGGAATCGTTATGTCTCCTCAGCAGAACAAACCCTTACGATTTCTCACTATTGCTTTAAGTATGATTTTGTTAGTTACTTTGGGCTTTATCAGCTATTTTTTCTACTTACAATCTAGACTGGAAAATCAAGAAGATCCCTCGAATATTCCTGAAGTTGAAGAGATTGCTCCCGATAGTAAAAACTAGATAATTTAGGAGTAAATGACAACGCAATTATCCTATCCAAAATAGTCAGGTTCATTTCCAGGTTTCCATTTGATATTACAACCAATGCTAGGTTTCTGGGGAAAATCAAGGGGTTTATGGGCTAACAAGCAATCAATAGCTTGGCGTAAATCTGCTCCTGTTACTGGTATTTGGTTACTGGGACGACTATCATCTAATTGACCTCTATATACTAATTTTCTTGCACTATTGTAGAGGAAAAAATCTGGGGTACAAGCAGCAGTATAGGATTTGGCAACTTCTTGAGTCTCATCGTAACAAAAGGGAAAATTTAGATTTAATTTCTGTGTCATTAGCTTGATCTTTTCTGGAGAATCATCGGGATATTTTTCAACATCATTAGAACTAATAGCCAGGATTCCTAAAGATTTACTTTGATAATCCTGGGCAAGTTTTGCGATCTCTTTTTCTATATGTTTTACAAAAGGACAATGACAACAAATAAACATTAGGAGTAAAGCTGTCTTATCTTGAAAGTTAGCTAAAGATATGATTTGACCAGAAACGGCATCAGGCAAATTAAAATCTGGAGCTTGAGTTCCTAAATCAAGCATTGTTGAAGGAGTTAAAACCATAAGCTTTATTAAAAAATAGTAAAATGATTATCCTAAGTAGAATCTCTATCTTACTGTAATTTCTCCCAATAAAGCAAAGAAATCTTGATTAGACAGTAACAATAACTAAGTGTTTGTACTGAATTTAATTTTAATTTTGTGATTAAATATTTAGATATTTGATTCAGTAGATTTCCGAGTAATATCTGGGAATAAATTGGATTTTAAATTGTGATCTACCTATTTGTTGAAAATATAAGATATGCTGTGTTTGGATGACTAACTTGTACTGTTTGAAATTCACAACAATAATTGATTTAAAAATTAGAGTTGGCAAGTTTAGTAAATCTGACTTTATTCTTTGTACAATTGTCTTGAAAGAGCCTTATGGGTATTTTCAATGAGTTATTGCCTAAATCCTTCCTGTCCTAAACCTGTCAATCATCCTAAAGCTAAAAAATGCAGAGCTTGTGGGTCTAAACTGCTATTGCGCAATCGCTATCACTTAGTGAAAGGTCTTGGAAAAGGCGGTTTTGGCGCAACTTTTTTGGCTGCTGATTTATCCTTGCCTGGTAACCCTTTATGTGTGATTAAGCAATTACGGCCCAATACCGATAATCCTAATTTTCTTTCAATGGCAAGAGAACTTTTCGAAAGAGAAGCAAAAACTTTAGGAAAAGTAGGAAATCATCCTCAAATACCCAGATTACTAGATTATTTTGAAGATAGACAACAATTCTATTTGGTACAAGAATTTGTGAAGGGAAATAATCTGCAACAAGAAGTCAAAAAGAATGGAGTGCTTGATGAAGCAAAGGCGAGACAGGTCTTAAGTGAAGTCCTCATTATTCTCAGAGATATCCATGCTCAAAAAGTAATTCATCGTGATATAAAACCAGCGAATATTATTCGTCGAGAAATTGATAATAAGCTGGTATTAATTGATTTTGGGGTGGTGAAGAATCAAGTTAATACTATTGCTGCAGGAAACGGAGATCAAACAGCTCTAACTGCTTTTGCCGTCGGTACTCCAGGTTTTGCTCCTCCAGAACAATTAGCAATGCGCCCTGTCTATGCTAGTGATGTCTATGCCTTGGGGGTTACCTGTATGTATCTGATGTCGGGTAAGGCTCCCAAAAATATTGAATCTGATCCTCTCACAGGGGAAATACAATGGTTTAAATATGTTGATGTTAGTGATGAGTTTGCCGAGATCTTACTAACAATGCTGGAAGTTTCGGTCAAAAGTCGCTACAAGACTGCCGACGAAGTATTACAAGCATTAGATATCTCAGAGCATATGGATGATCTTAGCCATAGTATGGTCGGGTTTTCTAATGATTTATCCGATAGTAAAAATAATACTGCCTATAGGCAAACCACCTCTCATTCTACGAGGAGAACAACTTCTTCTAGAACAAGAGATTATGTAGGAACAAGAGATCGGGCGATGGGTTCTCGAAATCGAGCTACAACCTCTCGACGGAATGATTCTGGTTCTCCAAGTAGGAATAACAGCAACAGGAAAACTGGGAGAAACACCAGCGATCGCAGTCGTCCTAACTCCAGAAGTCAGATTAAATCAAATAGAGTTGATTCTACCGGAAAAAATCAGGCTCGGGAATTTAAAAAACCAGTCAAAGTTGACAAAAAAACTTTATTAAATTCTTATGCTAGTGGCAGAAGAGATTTTGCGGGTAAGGATATAAGCTTACAAAATTTTCAGAAGGCTAATTTGTCTGGATCTAATTTTCATCACTCTAGAATGATTAAAGTTAATTTCCAAGGAGCAGATTTAAGTGCTGCTGATTTTACTGGTTGTGATATGCGTCAAGGAATGCTTCGTAATGCTAATTTAGGACGCAGTTATTTAAATTATGCCAACTTAGAAGGTACCGATTTGCGAGGCGCTGATTTAAGTTATGCTCATTTTAAAAATACTAAGTTAAAAGGAGCAAACCTCTGTGGAGCTAATTTAACTAATGCCAATATCACAGAGGAACAATTAGCATTAGCTAAAACTAATTGGACGACGGTTTTACCGAGTGGAAAAAGAGGTTTCTGGTAATCCTCAATTCCCAATCCTTTATCTTTGTTGTCTTTCGCGGCGAATTCGTTTAGTCGCGGCAACATGTTCTCCCAGAGTACGACTAAATACATGAGTTCCATCGTAGCGCGCGACAAAAAAGAGATATTCGGTACTTTCAGGGTTCAAAGTTGCTTGGAGACTAGCAAGTCCTGGAGCTGCGATCGCGGTAGGAGGTAAACCAAAATTACGATAGGTATTATAGGGATTAGGAGTTCCTACTTGAGCATAGGTTAAAGGGCGATCAGCAGTTTGTCTAATACCCAAGCCATATTCAACAGTCGGGTCAGATTCTAAACGCATACCCTTTTGCAGCCTTGCGGTAAACACTCCTGATATCAGCGGCCGTTCTTTTTGTACCACTGATTCCTTCTCTACAATACTAGCCAGAGTCACCCATTCAAGTAGAGAATAATCTGTATTAGCTTGTTGATATACAGGCAGCACGATCTCCTGAAAACTGTCCAACATCACCTCAATAATCTCTTGGGGATCATTGATGCGATCGCTGGTAATTTTATAAGTATCAGGATATAAAAAACCTTCTAGATGAGGCAAACCTTTCGGTAACCAAGGATATTGCTCCTCAGGAATTTGCTTAGTAGCTTTAATAAAATCATCCGCAGAAAAATAGCCCAAAGATTCAAAATAGGCTCCCATCTGCTTAATCGACCAACCTTCAGGGATTGTAAAACTAGTTTGCATAATTTCCCCGCGCCAGATTTTCCCTGCAATGCTAGGTAAATCATCTTGGGGCGACAAAGAATAAGTCCCTGCTTTAAAACCGCCATTAGCATCTTGTTGCAGTTGCAGTTTCGTCCAAATTTTCCAAGCCTCCAAAGACTGAATTAAGCCAGATTCAACTAATTTAATCCCTATTTGATTTCCAGAACTTCCCTTATCGACAACAAAGAGTTTTTCTTCAGACTCAGAGGCTATTTTAGCTGATACAGGCGCGATCGCATTTTGCCACCATAACCATGCGCTTCCCGTGCCAATTGCAACCGTAAAAGTCAAAATACCTAATAAAAACAATAATGGGGACTTTTTCCGAGATTTTTTTTGAGTAGTTTTCATCAATCACTTTAACGTTCGTCGAATTCCTCAAATAATAACTCTTCTAAAATTGCTTGAAACTTCTCTTCCTCAGGAGAAACTAATTCCAGCTCGCGATTTAAATTGTAACGAGCGAAAAATAATAATGGGGTCAAAGGTGTATAGATAGAATACTTATGTTCTGAGTAATAAAAGCTAGCCAATAACTGTAGCTCCTCTGCCTCTAAATCACTATCCTCATCATCTAAATTTAAAGTTAACAGTTGCTCTTCCTCAATAGGCGGCAGCTCGCCAGTAGCGGTTAAACTATAACCCGTATGCTGAAGATAAAGATTTTGTTCTGCAAGTACGGCTTTGGCATTGGCAAAGATTTCTTCAATCTCTTGATCATCCTCTAACATGACAGCTTCGATTTCTTTGGCATCACTATCATCATCCCAACTGATAATCACAATAGGAATATCCACTGGCATTAGCAACAAATAAGTAATACCACCAATTTCCAAAGAATGTTCAATATAACAAGTAAGCGACCGTCCTTTCTCGTCAAAGATTTCGACTGTCTCTTCACTACTTGGTTCTTTATCTGGACTAAAATGGGAAGACATAAACAGTTATCAGTTAGCAGTGAGCAGTTAACAGTTAACAGTTAACTATTATCAGTCAGGTAAGTTAGGCAATTATTCCTACTAAGTTATAAATTACCAGCTAACCGTACCTTTTTTTCGTTATGTCGCTTTTTATCTACGCGATCAAGAAGACTTAATCATAATTGCTATAAATTATTTCTTAGGCTTATAGGTAGATTTAACTTGTAACTCTTGTAATTGCTTATTATCAACTGTTGCTGGAGCATCTGTCAGCAAACAACTTGCTTGTTGGGTTTTGGGGAAAGCAATCACATCACGAATCGAATCTTCCTGGGCTAACAGCATTACCAGCCGATCTAAACCATAGGCAATTCCGCCATGGGGAGGAGTGCCATATTCAAAGGCTTCTAAAAGAAAACCAAATTTCTCGTTGGCTTCTGCTTCAGATAGACCGATAGTGGTGAAGACTTTTTCTTGAATATCTTTCTGGTAGATCCGTAAACTGCCCCCGCCGATTTCGATGCCGTTGTAAACGAGGTCATAAGCTTGGGCTCTGGCAGTTGCCAAATCTTCCATATCTTCAGGATAAGGAGCCGTAAAGGGGTGATGCAGAGCTTCTAAACGTTTCTCATCCCCATTCCATTCAAACATGGGAAATTCCGTGATCCAAAGCAGGTTTAATTGTTCGTTGTCGATGAGTCCTAATTCTTTACCCAGGAATAAACGTACCCGATCTAAGGTTTTGTTTACTGTATCCGTATCTCCTGCGCCGAATAAGAGTAGATGCCCAGGTTGAGCACCAGTTTTGGCTAATAACTCTTGCTTCTGCTCTTCGGAGAGATTATCTTTGATGGCACCAATAGTATCAATTTCATTATTTTCTCGAACTCGAATATAGGCGATGCCCTTGGCTCCTGCTGCGATCGCCTCATTGAAAATGTCACCTTTGGGTTTAATTCTGACATTGGAAATGCTCTCATTGCCCCCAGGAATTGGTAATACTTTAACCGTTCCACCACTAGCAACTGCTCCAGAGAAAACTTTGAAGCCACTATCTTTAACAATTTCACCAACATCAACTAGTTCCAAGCCAAAACGCGTATCAGGGCGATCGCTACCGTAACGAGCCATGGCTTCGGCGTAGGTTAAACGGGGGAAGGGGCGAGTTAGCTCAATGTCTTTGACAGTTTTAAAGATATGACAAATTAAGGCTTCATTGAGGTCGAGAATCTCTTCTACGGACATGAAACTCATTTCCATATCTAATTGGGTAAATTCTGGTTGTCGATCAGCGCGGAGATCTTCATCACGGAAACAACGAGCGATTTGGTAATAGCGATCGCATCCGGAGACCATTAGTAATTGTTTAAATAATTGGGGAGATTGGGGTAAGGCATACCAACTAGAAGGATTGACCCGAGAAGGCACTAGATAGTCTCTGGCTCCTTCAGGAGTTGAGCGAGTCAAGATAGGAGTTTCAACTTCCATAAAATTCTCTTGATCTTCGAGGAAACGGCGCATTGCCTTGACTACTTGATGACGCAGTTGAAGATTTTGGGCCATGCGATCGCTTCTGAGATCGAGATAGCGATATTTCAACCGCAGATCTTCACGAACTGATTCATATTCTGAGGTGCAAACTTGGAAAGGTAATTGTTTATTAACGCTATTTAATAATTCAATGGAATCGGCATAGATTTCGACTTCCCCAGTAGGGAGTTTGGGATTGAGAGATTCTTCTGGGCGTTGGGAAACTTTACCGACAATTTTGACAACATATTCACTGCGAAGCGCGATCGCATCATTATAGGAATCGGGAGTACGTTGGGGATCGCTGACGATTTGGACCGTGCCAGTGCGATCGCGCAAATCGATGAAAATCACGCCACCATGATCACGACGGCGATCGCACCAACCGAAGAGGGTTACCGTTTTCTTTATATGCTCTGCCCGAAGCTCACCACAGTAGTTAGTTCTCATATCGCTTTGTCAAATAAAATTTAAAATAATACAGCGTCCTTTAGATTAACAGAAAATTCGCTTGTGCAAGTAAATTGCCAGGTATGAAATGCTAATGGCTAATGGCTAATACCTGTCTATTAAAATAATTCATCAATTAATTCTAAAGGTGCTGATTCAATAAAAGTTGCGCCTCTCACACTAACATCAAAAGCTCTAATGCGCTGTCTTGTAAAGCGAAGTGTCACGCGATCACAAAAGCACCTAAATTAAACAAACAAAGATATGATCTCAAGATTATTAAAACTACAATTTACTTAAACATTAACTATGACAATTGTTCCAGGAACTAGGGGTTATGAAAATGTCATCGAGCGTTTTTTGGCATGTTCAAGACAACTAAATTTTCGAGACATCAACCAAGATTTCTTACAATTTCTGCCATCCATCGGCAGTCGCATTCTTGATCTTGGTTCTGGTGCTGGACAAAATGCCGCCGAACTCGCACGGATGGGATATTCTGTCGTTGCAGTGGAACCCTTTATCCCATTTTTTGAATCAGCTCGGACAAATTACTCAAGCTTAGACATCCTTTGGATTAACGATAGTCTGCCGCTCCTTGAGAAATTGCATAACGAAAAACCATTTGAATTCATCTTACTAGATGCTGTTTGGCATCATCTTGATCAAACCGAACGCGAAATCTTTTTGTCACGTCTTGATCCTCTGATGGCTGAGAATGGAATCTGTGCTCTTTCGCTGAGACATGGACCGGCAGGTGCTGGCAAACATGTGTTTGCAATCAATGATGATAAACTCTGCTCCATAATTCATAAATTTGGCTTTAGGAAACTGCTACATTTACGCAACCAATCGAGTTTCATGAAGAATAAACCGAATGTATCATGGAGCCGAATCGCTTTCCAAAAGCAATGAAAACATCAAACTCCTCGAAAATAATTAGTCGGATTTCCAGGAAGGACAATTTCAGGAGCAAGCTTCGGATCAGCCACAGGAAGACCTGCTCTTACATTAAGAGGCAATTCTCCAGCCCAAATCGGCAATTTATAATTAACCGCATCATCTAATGGTTGCCCAGTACGAACCTTCTTCAATCGGAAAAGCCAGCACAGTTGTCGCTTTTAATTCTTGGAGATTATTCTAGTTTCAACTATTAATCTTATTCGTTTAACGTTGTTCAGTAGTTAAAATCCAACAAAGAGCAGGCGACATCAAAGCACTGAAAACAGTTACCATACCGATCACCAAAAGAATGTCACTATTAGCTAAATACATAATTAATCAAACCTCTTGTTCGCTTTATTTGCAAAATATTTTGAGGTACGTTCCTTCAGGACATATTCCCTACTTCCGTCTCTTTGGAATGAGATGAACGAAACTGCATATGCTCCTAATCATAACTCGAATAGATTAAAAGTAGTAAATGATACAAAAATTAATTTTATTTTCTCTTCAGTATTAGTCAAAATATTAGACTACTATTTTAATGGGAAGTTTAACAATAAAGGTAGTAATATTGTCTTGACTGTCCAATTGAATCTGAGCACCGAGAAGTTCGACAAGTTTTTTAACTAGAGCTAGTCCAATGCCTGTTCCGCCAAATTGCCAGGGATCTAGAGAAGGAATTCGATAAAATTTGTCGAAGATCAATTTTTGTTCTTGCGGTGAAATCTCAATTCCCGAATTGCTAATACTAAAAAATACGGCATTTTCTTTTGCCCAAGTTGCCACCGAAATTTCTCCCTCAGCGGGAGTGTATTTACACGCATTAGTTAGCAGTTCATTAATGACTCGTTCTAGTAAGGTTCCATCGGAATTAATTAAAGGAATAGTTTGAGTACAAGAAATAATTAATTGCTGTTGTTGGTTGTGGATTTGTTGCTTAAATGATTCGGCTAATTTCGGAATCAATACATTAAGATCAATCCATTCCGGAATTAGAGTTGCACTATCTGCATCGATATAGCAAAGAGTGAGTAAATCATTGACTAATTTATTTTGTTTTTTACAAGAATTTTTAAAAATATGAAATACGCGTTGGAAATTTTGTGATTTAAGACCTTTAATTCCTTGGGTTTGAACTAGTTTCTCTAGGGTTTGAGATGCGATGAGAATACTACTCATGGGAGTACGAAGTTCATGAGAAATAGTTTTTAAAAAATTATCTTTAAGATTATTTAATTTTTCTAGTTCTTCTACTTGAGATTGGGACTTTTCATAAAGTCGAGCCTGACGAATCGCGATCGCGCATTGATTAGCTATCTGCTCTACTAGACGAACTTCAAACTCATCAAACAGTTCTTCTGGCGGTCGTAGTAACCATAAATTACCTAAAACGCCCCGATTATCAAAAATCGGACAAACTAGTCTTGTGCAATGAAGATTTTTCGGTCTTAATTCTGGAACATATTCGACGAATTGAAGCGATTGTTTTTGTAAAAGTTGTTGATAAAGTTCGGTAAAATCAGCGATTCGTCTGGTCGTACCTTGGCAGGATAAGTCATCAACGCTCGATTCATAGGCGATCGTGGCGATTGTCTGTTGAGGATCATAAAGTTCGATTTTACAACGATCAATTTTAAAAACTTCCCTCACTTCCTGTGTTACAGTCTGCAAGATATTCGTTTCGTCTAAAGTATCTCGGATTTTTTCTGTGATATTGCGGGTTAAAGATTCAAACCTAAAAGCTCGTTCTAATTTAGCAGTCCGTCTTTGGACTTTTAGCTCAAGATAGTCATTAAGGCTTTGAACCTTCTGATAAAGCTCTGCCTGTTGTACTGCAATTCCTACTTGAGTAGTGAGTTGCTTAAGTAATTCAACTTCTGAGCCGTGCCATTTTCGAGGAGATTGACAATGTTGCGCAATTAAGAGTCCCCAGAGTTCATTTTCTGCGACAATCGGTAGCACTAAATTTGCTTTAACGTCAAAACTCGCTAGCATCTCGGCATGACAAGGTGTTAAATCACTATTAAAAATATTTTCAATTGCCTGTATCCTCCCTTGTCTATATTTTTGAATATGGTTTTGGGTAAAACAAGGATCTTTAATTCTGGAGCCAAAAACGGCTTTGCATAATTTATCTACCGATTCAACCACAACTAGGCCACTCCAATCTGGCTCGAAACGATAAACCAACACCCGATTTGTTTCTAGAAACTGTCTAACTTCTTTGGCAGTTTGGTTCAGAATGAAATCTAATTCTAAAGACTGACGAATTCTTAACGCGATCGCCGCTACAAGTTTATCTCCTTTAGCCTGAAAGGAAATAATTTCGTTATCGACTCGTGAATCAGAATTTGACAAGGGGCTATCTTCAATTGCAGAAAATTAGACTTTATTTAAATAATTTAATATTATTTTTAACTTTCATTTGTTTAACGTAACAATTTGTTAGACTATGAAGCTTTTATTCTTCCCAAAAATAAA
>JBCCYD010000124.1:0-14349 GCA_039190385.1 Cyanobacteria bacterium P01_F01_bin.143
GTCAGTTTAGGCGACACTCTAACTTATCAATTCACTGTTACTAACACTGGAAATGTCACCCTTGACGATGTTACAGTTACTGACCCCTTAACAGATACTGACGTTAATGTTGGAAGCTTAGCTCCAGGTGAATCAGCAGTAGAAACTGGTGACTATGTCGTAACTCAAGCTGATGTGGAAGCAGGTGTAATTCTCAACACGGCAACAGCTACTGGTGACCCCGGTACGCCTAATGACCCCAGCGATGACCCCACCGATACTGATCCTGAAGATGTTCCTGTTCCTCCAGAGCCAGGAATTGAGGTAGTCAAATCTTTATTAAGCAATGCCGATGAAGATGGTTCTGACACAGTCAGTTTAGGCGACACTCTAACTTATCAATTCACTGTTACTAACACTGGAAATGTCACCCTTGACGATGTTACAGTTACCGACCCCTTAACAGATACTGACGTTAATGTTGGAAGCTTAGCTCCAGGGGAATCAGCAGTAGAAACCGGTGATTATGTCGTAACTCAAGCTGATGTGGAAGCAGGTGTAATTCTCAACACGGCAACAGCTACTGGTGACCCCGGTACTCCTAACGATCCCAGCGATGACCCCACTGATACTGATCCTGAAGATGTTCCTGTTCCTCCTGCTAATCCTGAACTTTCTGTTGTGAAGGACTTTACTGGATTCATTGATAATGACAATTCTGGTGATATTAGTGTTGGTGATGATGTTCTTTATGACATCACCGCAACTAATGAGGGCGATGTCGAATTAACCAATGTTGTTATTACTGATGACCTCACTGGTGATAGTTCTGACCCAGTTACTCTTGCTCCTGGTGAATCCGATACACTTTCTGTTAGTTACACAGTACTTGAAAGTGACCTCGGTACTACTATTGCCAACACAGGAATTGCCGATAGTGACCAAACCGATCCAGTTGATGATCCAGAAGAAGTTCCTGTTCCCGATCCTGAATTATCCGTAGTGAAAACCAATACTGGGTTCATTGATAATGATGACAATGGGTTTATTAGTGTTGGTGATAATGTTCTTTATGACATCATTGCAACTAATGAGGGCGATGCCAATTTAACCAATGTTGTTATTACTGATGACCTCACTGGTGATACTTCTGATCCAGTAACTTTACTTCCTGGAGAATCAGATACTCTATCAGTTAGTTACACTGTGCTAGACAGCGATGTCGGAACCACGATCGCGAATACTGGAGTTGCTGATAGTGACCAAACTGATCCAGTTGATGATCCGGTCGAAGTTCCAGTTCCGGGAAAAGCAGATCTTGCCATTCATAAAAATAGTAATGGTATTCGAGTTTGGCCCGATAAACATCCCTTTGCCTTCTTCCGAACCCAGTTAACTTATAGCGTCACTATCACAAACAATGGCCCCAATGTTTCTAATGGCTGGACTGCTGTTGATACCTTGCCTGATGGGGTAACTTTTGTTTCGGCAACTAATGGAGATATTACTTCGGTTGATAACGGTGATGGCACGGTAACCTTCTCTAGTGATACTGATATCCCTGTTGGAGAAAGCAGAACCTTCCATTTCACAGTGCAAACTCCTGAGCATCTGCCTCATCATCCAGCCTTCTTACATAATAGTATTAGTGTAACTGGCCAAAATCCTGATCACGATCTGCACAACAACCATGATGGAGACAATATCGAAATCATTGATCCTCCTAGAGGAATCGATGTGGGTGCTCCTGATACCATTGATATCTTTCCTGATGTTCCCTTTGTTACGCATCCCGAAGGTGGTTATGGCGTTTATTCCAATGAAGGTCTCAACTTAGTAGTAGACAACTATTTCATTAATACTGTTTACACTGGTGAGGAAAACGACATTATCACAACTGGTTTCCACAATGATGTGATTAATACCGATGGTGGTGATGACAAAATTGATGGTGGTAGTGGTAACGATATTATCAATGCTGGGACTGGAAACGATGATCTTATAGGTGGTCGAGGTGCTGATGTTCTAATTGGTGGTCATGGGCAAGATAACTTCATTATCCGAGGCGATCGCGAGTCTGGAGCCTATGGTAAGAAGAGCGATCTGCATTTTGATAATCATCATCGAGTCGTCGTCGATCACATTATCGATTTCAATGATCATGAGGATGTTCTTATTCTTCAAGATCTCAAAGTCGATGGTATCGGCAGCGTCAGCTACCATAGTGACAATGGCAATGTCACCCTGACTGAGACAGTCGATGGGCATATCGTTTCTAGCAATGTGATTGCCAAACTTCAACCTGGATTAGATATTTCAGTTCATCACCAAGGTGATGGTAATTGGACTTTAACCTAATTTGACCTTAGTTAAATTTACTAAAACTTAAAGCTAATACCAAGTCGCGTTCATAGATGTAACTTCGAAGTTAGGCAAAAAATCTAACGAAGCCCTAGTTAATCGGCGTTTGACTCGATTCAATACAAATTTGAAAATTACGCGACTTGGTATAAGCTGTAACCCACAATCAATTGGTTGTGGGTTTTATAACTTAGATTGTTTCAGAACTTAACCTAGATATTTCCAGATGATATGCTTGACGCAATTTTCTAGCATCGTATGTATGTTATGACTTAATTACTCAAAGATAAGATCTAAGATGAAAATACTGGGCATTTCGGCTTTTTACCATGACAGTGCGGCGGCCTTAATTGACCAAGGAGTTATCCTAGCAGCAGCACAAGAAGAGCGTTTTACCAGAAAAAAGCATTTTGCTGGCTTTCCCCAACAAGCTATTCAATTTTGCCTAAAACATTGTCAAGATCCGACAGAAATTGATGCCGTTGTTTTTTACGAAAAACCTTTTCGTAAGTTTAATCGACTCTTACAAATGCATCTTAGTGTCGCTCCCCACGGCATAGAATCCTTTGTTGCTTCTATTCCTCTATGGCTCAGAAAAAAATTGTTTCAAGGAACAGAAGTTGCTCGCAGGGTAAAAAATTGTTTTCCCGAGGCTAATTGGCAAGGTGAACTTTTGTTTACTGAACATCATCAAGCCCATGCTGCCAGCGCATTCTATCCTAGTCCGTTTCAGGATGCTGTTGTGCTTACTATGGATGGGGTCGGAGAATGGGCAACAACCTCTTGTGCTTTGGGAAATGGTAATCAGCTCAAACCGAAAAAGCAGATTAGTTTTCCCCATTCTATTGGTCTACTCTATTCTGCATTTACTGCCTATCTTGGGTTTAGGATCAATTCTGGAGAATATAAAGTTATGGGATTGGCTCCCTATGGTCAACCAAAATATAAGGAGTTAATTCTCAGTAAACTTGTAGATCTAAAAGAAGATGGCAGTTTTCGACTCAATCAGCGTTTTTTCAATTATTGCAATGGCTTGTCTATGACTAACGATGCATTTGACGAGTTATTTGATGGTAAACCCAGAAAATCCGAAAGTCAACTGACTCAAAGAGAAATGGATATCGCTGCTTCAATTCAGGCTGTAACAGAAGAAATTGTGCTACGAATTGCCCGTCACTTGTCCAAAGAATATTCATCTGAAAATCTTTGTTTAGCTGGTGGGGTTGCTCTCAACTGTGTTGCCAATGGGAAGATATTACGAGAAAAAATATTTAAGCAAGTCTGGGTACAGCCAGCAGCTGGTGATGCGGGAGGAGCATTAGGAGCAGCCCTTGCCGCTTACTATCAACATTATGGTCATCAGCGTGAGCTTAAAAGCTCTACTTCTTCCGACTCCATGCAAGGCTGTTACCTTGGACCAAGTTTTTCTTCCCATGAGGCCAAGCAGCGTTTAGTGAATGTAGGAGCTAAATTGCGTTATGTTGCATCGGAGAAAATACTTTTAAAAGAAGTAGCGCAAAAACTTGCTAACGGTTTGGCAGTTGGCTGGTTTCAAGGTTCTATGGAATATGGGCCAAGAGCTCTTGGTGCACGTTCTATTCTGGCTAGCCCTACACTCCAAGAGATGCAAACAGTATTAAATCTTAAAATTAAGTTTAGAGAATCATTCCGTCCCTTTGCTCCTGCTATATTGGCCGAGTATGCAAGTGAGTGGTTCGAGATTGATAGGGATAGTCCTTACATGTTATTTGTGACTAAAGTGAATCATTCTAAACTATTAACAGGTCAAGATATTTCTGCAACAGGATTG
Source organism: Cyanobacteria bacterium P01_F01_bin.143 (assembly GCA_039190385.1). Lineage (GTDB taxonomy): Bacteria > Cyanobacteriota > Cyanobacteriia > Cyanobacteriales > Xenococcaceae > Xenococcus. The sequence continues at coordinate 4,151 of JBCCYD010000124.1, forward strand.
GAGAAATTAAAAGTACAACGCTCCGTAATACCAGCCGTCACCCATGTAGATAATACTGCTCGGATTCAAACTGTTCACCGTAAAACTAATCCCAAATTTCATCAGTTATTGAGTTATTTCTTTGAGGAGACTGGTTGTCCGATATTAATCAATACAAGTTTTAATATCAGAGGCGAACCGATTGTTTGTACTCCAGAAGATGCTTTTCGCTGTTTTATGGGAACAAATCTTGATCTTTTAGTTGTTGAGGATTGCATTATGGATAAATCAGATCAAGAGCAAAAATTAATGATTTCATACCAAGATAGCTTTGAACTTGATTGACTATACTTGATTGATTATGACTAAGGGGTAAATTATGAATGATCAAAATAAGAATAAACTGCAAGATGGTAGCTTATCGCCAGAAAAAGATAACAAACAACAGGATAGAGGAAAAATAAGGGAATTGACTGCACAAGAGCGTAAGCGTCTCCAAGAACGTTTGGCTAAGGCGAAAGAAAATGACCCCAATATTTATCCCATATTTTAATAAAAGGAACTAAGCTTATGGAACTGTTAAAGTACAAAGGAGCTAGAATACAGGAACATTTTGGACCTAATGGAACAGGCGGCCATACATCATCGAAATATGGTTCTGATAAGGCTGACATCAGAACCTATACCTTTAACTCTGCTGGATTCAGAAGTGAAGAACTAAATCCCGATGCGGCGCTTAAGATTTTTGTTTGTGGTTGTAGCTATACTTTTGGAACAGGTGTTAATTTTGAGAAAAGCTGGCCATTTCTCTTTAAGAGACGTTGGGCTAAATATCAAAATATGGCTCTTGATTCTATAAATTTACTTAATTTTTCCCAAGGGGGTGCTTCCAACGACTATGTTGTTCGAACCCTAATTGAAGAAATATCCCATACTCAAATACAACCAGATCTAGTTATTGCTGGGTTTACCCATGTAGAGCGGTTTGAGTTATTCAGCGAGCAAGACCAAATAGCATACCAATTTAATCAAAGCACCATCCGAATCCCAAAATGGTCGGAATTTTGGGAAGATACAGAGGAAAGGAGAAAAGCAGCAGAGCTTTATCTGGTTGCAACGAACAGAGATGATGAAGTAGCTAGATTTGCTAAAAATGTTCTGTTGCTACAAAATTACTGCCAGAGCCGAAATATTCCCATGATATTTTTATTTCTTGAGCAAAAACTATCGTCTTCTGACAAATCGCCATCTGATTTTATTTCTAGAATCTCAACTCCTAATACTGCTACCTTATTAAATGAAATTGATACAAAATATTGTGCGACCTTGAATGCCCAAATGTTTGTTGATACAGCTGAGAAAAATGGTCATCCCGGACCAAAATCACAGGCACTAATTGCAAAATCATTGTGGAAAACATTTAGAAGAAACATTTTAAATAATGTTATCAAAACCAAACTCACCAACCAAAGCAATGTCTGAACGTTCAAACAAATCTAGTCCATGATTTTTGAATCTGTCCTTAGAGTCTGGGACTTTTACTAAATTACTAATGCGATCGCGATGAGATGACGGTATTTCTAGCTCTAGAAATTCAATTATTTGATCAATTCCTTGATGGGGATTTAAACATAACTCATCGTAGTTTAACCAAAGAAATTTATCTTGCATAAGCTGAGCAACGTCTAAAATATGTTCATGGACTTTAACCCAATATTTCAGAGAGTAATAGGGAGAAATTTGATATTCTTGCTGAAGAAAATGGAACCCCCAAAGTTTTAACTGATTTTGATTTCTACTATAGGCCATATCCAATCCATTGCGAACGACATGAATATATTTCAACTTTGGCAAGGAATGGTGTAACTGTTCAATAATAATATGAGTATTGGGTTCTTTCCAGCCCCAACGCTTTATTTCTCGTTCAGAATTATCTCTAGCCAGTAAAGATTTAGCTCGCTCTTTTAACCAGGGTTCAGGATGTGGATTTTCTGGAGATAATGCCAGATGATTAATCAATTCAACTTCATCTTGGGTAAAGATTTCATTGCTGATCATTCCTTTAATAAATATTGATAACCAAACATCAATTTCGGCCAAAGAAGCTTGTAATATACCTTTTCTTTTGAACAATAAAGTAAACCATAAATTATCAAATTGTTTGTTTAAATCATCACCTAAGTAAAAGCTTAGTTCCTGCAAAATGCGAGAAACTATACGAGTACCGCTTCCGCCAATTCCTCCAACAGCAACAGGATGATAATTTGTAATATTGTAATTAGGACTCATGTATTTTTTGAATTAAATAGAAATAAACAGAGGGCAAGATTTTTGTCTTTTCTTAATTTTTCTTGAAATATTTTTTCGTTATAGATGCTTCAAAGTCTCTGTATTGTTGGTCTTTTCCTTTTTTTGACAACTAATAAATTAAGCTATCATCATTGCCAATCTGTTTTTTATTTCATTACAGCAATTATTTTAGCTTTTACTTTAAAACGTTACAGCCTAATCGACCTCTTATAAAAAATATTTTAGTCTATTATGATAACTGTTATTGTCATTTTCTACAATATGCAACGCGAAGCCCGTCGTACATTATTTACTCTCACGACCGCTTATCAAAGAAATGTCACTACTGATCAATATGAGGTAATTGCCATTGACAATGGCTCTAGTGAGCCTCTAGATCCAGAAGAAGTGAGAAGCTATGGTCATAATTTTCGCTATCTTTATCAGCCAACAGATTCAGCTTCACCAGCAGCAGCTTTAAATCGGGGAATTAGAGAAGCAAAAACACCTTTTGTTATGTGTTTGATTGATGGCGCTCGGATGTTATCGCCGGGGATTCTTTCCCATACTTTGATGGCAATACGAACTTTTAATGAGCCATTTGTTTATACCATTGCGATGCATTTGGGAAAACAAGTACAACACAAAGCAATGCTACAAGGTTACAATCAGCAGGGAGAAGATCGCCTACTCGAAGATATTTCTTGGCGTAATAACGGTTACCTTCTTTTTAACATTTCCTGTTTAGGTGGATCTAGCAATCATGGTTTATCAAATGTTAGAGAGAGTGGTTGTTTCACTATCAAGAGAGATTCACTTCTAGATTTAGGGGGCTTTGATGAAAGATTTATCTCACCAGGAGGAGGATTTTGCGCTCTCGATCTTTTCAAACGAATTGTTGAGCAAACAGATATTAGACCTATAGTCTTGCTAGGAGAAGCAACTTTTCACCAATTTCATGGCGGAACAGTCACAAACACACCCCGAGATCAAAACAATCTTTTGCCAAAATTTAGGCAAGAATACCAAGAAATTCGGGGAGAAGCATATCGAGTTCCTACTCATTCTCCTCATTTTTGGGGACATATTCCCTCGGAATTTAACGAATTATTTAGAGGATTGGTTGCAGGTTCCATGATGCCGCAACAATCAAATGATTCAAAGGTTAAAGCTAATAATAGCCAGGATAAAGAGACGGTAATTGCTATTCTAGGAATGCATCGCAGTGGAACTAGCTGTTTAGCCGGTTCACTTCAAGCTGCGGGCTTATTTTCAGGGAAAGTTAAAGATCGGAGTGTGGCCAACTCGAAAGGGAATCGAGAAAATATAGAAATAATGGCCTTAAATGATGCAGTATTAAAGTCAACAGATGGTAGTTGGGACAAACCAAGCCTTGAAATTAAATGGTCGCAACATCATTCAGAACAAAGAGATGCGATCGCGGCTAATTATTTTAGTCAGTCACCAGTCTGGATGTTCAAAGATCCCCGGACGTTACTTACTCTTCAGTTTTGGCAAGAAGGCATTAATAATTTAGAGTTTATTGGCACGTTCCGTCATCCCCTGAAAGTAGCAATGTCTTTGTATCAGAGAACCCCAAACTCGATAACTCTGCGCCAAGGAATCAAACTATGGTGTCATTACAACAGTTTATTGCTCCAAGAATGGCAAAAATCTCCTTTTCCCCTACTTTGCTTTGATCTTCCTGGTGAACAATATTTTGAGCAATTAGAACAGGTGATCGCTAAGCTCGGTAAGTATGCCCATCTTTCTGTGTCTGAAGCCAAAAAATTCTATGAAAGTAAATTAGTCCATCAAGAAAATATTATTGCGGCAACCGAACTGTCTTGTCATGATGATCACGAAAATAATGATGCTCAGCTTTTGGCTAAAGCATTAAAACTCTACCAAGATTTAAAACTGGCTGCGGGAATTAGGCTTGATGAAGAGTTACCAGACCAATCTGCTTATATAGTTCCGCTGTCAGAAACGATCGCGGCTTGTGAAGCAGGCATCAAATTACAGCCCAATAATCCCCATCTCTACTTCATCTTAGGCAATATCCAATATAAGCAACAGGATTTTCCAGCGGCGATCGCATCTTATCAGCAAACGCTTAAAATCGATTCAGAATATTGTGCAGTTTATCAAAATTTAGCAGACAGCTTAACTAGGTTAGAGCGATTGGATGAGGCGATCAATATTTATCAAAAAATTCTTAAATTACAACCAGATAATTTCAAGATTTGTTGTATTTTGGGGAAAATCTACCAGAAACAAGGCAAAAGCGCAGCAGCGATCTCTCACTGCCAAAAAGCGATCGCGATTAATCCTAAATATGTTGCTGGCTACAATAGGTTAGCGAATATTCAACGTCAAATAGGAGAGATAAAAGCAGCGATTACTTATTATCGTCAGTCTCTAGAATTAAATCCGCAACAGTATGAAGTTTGTGTTGCTTTAGCCAATAGTCTTTTCCAGATAGGACAGGGAGAAGAAGCAACAATATTTTTTGAAAAAGCTCAAGAGTTAAACCGCGAACATCCAGCGGCAGCTAATGGCTTGGGAAGTTTGCAGCGCCAACAAGGAAATTATGTAGCCGCAGTCGAATATTTCTCTCGTTCTCTCAAGCTCGACCCACAACAATATAATATTGAGATTGCCTTAGGACATAGTTTATTTCAATTAGAGAGATTCACTGAGGCAGCACAAGCTTTCCAAAATGCGATCGCGTTAGATGATCAACGACCAGATACTTATACTGTTTTAGGCAATGTGCAATCAAAATCAGGCAATATTGCAGACGCGATCGCATCCTACGAAAAAGCGATCGAACTAAATCCGAAACAGTCTTTTATAGTTTATAAAAATCTGGGAGATTGTCTGAGTAAACAAGGGAAAACAGAGAAAGCGATCGCAGCTTACCAAGAAGCTCTTAAGCTAAAACCAGATCACAAAGCTGTTCGCCGAAGTTTAGAAAGTTTCAAACTAATCGAACAAGTCTAAGGGAAAATAACCATAGGTTCCGAGCACTCGCTCATCTTCCCCTTGAATCGCCACTAGCACTCCCCGAGAATTGCCCGAGTAAGAATCTAGATAAAAAGACATTTTCTGGGTATTAAACTTAATATAAACTGGTTCATCTGCTGTATCCTCGGGAATCTCGAAGGTCAAACTATCTTGATAGCCGATCGCGCTGAGATAATTTTTCACAGTAGCCAGACCCTGAGTTGGATTATCGGCACAAATTCCCAAATTTTCCCATTCTGATTCCTTGACAATTAAAAGTAAAGCTTGACGTAATAGAGGATAGTCTTGAGTAGTATTATTTTGAGTATCCTGATTGCAACCATATCTTCTGAGAAACTTTACTGCTTCTTGAATCGTTAATGAATTAGGTGAGGATTCTGACATATTTCTTTATTTATTATGGAAGACTTTGGGATAATAAAATGTCTTGGACAAGATAAGATAATAAGCTGGTTGGTGCAAGGATTATATTAAGTGGACTTAAAACAAACTTTTAAAACAAACAATCCCGTTATTGGTGTAGTTCATCTACTGCCTTTACCTACTTCTCCTCGTTGGGGAGGTAATCTAAAAGCAGTGATTTCTCGGGCAGAGCAGGAAGCTACGGCTTTAGCTGCTGGGGGAGTAGATGGCATTATAGTAGAAAATTTTTTTGATGCTCCTTTTGCGAAAAATCATGTCGATCCTGCGGTGGTCAGTGCCATGACCTTGATTGTAGATCGGCTTAAAGGAATGGTGACTGTTCCTATTGGGATTAATGTACTACGAAATGATGCCCATAGCGCGATCGCGATCGCTAGTTGTGTGGAAACAGAATTTATTCGGGTTAATGTCTTCACTGGGGCAATGGCAACGGACCAAGGCTTAATTGAAGGTGAAGCCCATGAACTATTACGCTATCGTCGGGAATTGGGTTCGGATGTGGGAATTTTAGCCGATGTGTTAGTAAAACATGCTCGCCCCTTGGGTACTCCCAATCTGACAAGTGCTGTACAAGATACGATCCATAGAGGTTTGGCCGACGGAGTAATTTTATCGGGTTGGTCGACAGGAAGTCCGCCAAATAAGGAAGATTTAGAACTTGCGAGTGCAGCAGCAGGAGATACTCCAGTTTTCATTGGCAGTGGGGCTAGTTGGGAGAATATTTCGCAACTGATGAGCGCTGCCGATGGCGTGATTGTTGCTAGTTCCTTGAAGCGTAAAGGGAAAATAACTGAGACGATTGATCCGATTCGGGTCTCCCAATTTGTGGAGGCAGCACGGGCGAAAGTACCAGAAAAAAAGTCCCAGAAAACTGAGAGTTCGATTAAGGTTCATAATTAAGTAGGAGCCGACTAAGCTAGAATTCAATTAAAAATTTATTTGTTAATTCATAATCATGCGTCGTAAACGTTCTCTACCCCTGATCTATCGCTTGTCGCGACCCTTAATTGGCGGAATCGCGATCGCCGGAGCAATCCTTACTGCTTACTTAACTTTTACTAAATTATTCGGAGGCGAGGTAGCTTGTTCGGTTGATAGCACGGCAGGAAGTTGCGGTGATGTCCTCAATGGGCCTTATGGAACTGTATTTGGTCAACCTTTAAGCTTATTTGGTTGTCTCGCCTACCTAAGTATGGCAGCTTTTGCCTTGATTCCTCTTTTGGTTAATCCTGAGCAGAAAAAGACTCTGAGGAAAAACTTAGAAAATATTACTTGGTTGCTCTTGTTGGCTGGTAGCACGGCAATGGCAGTGTTTAGTGGTTATCTAATGTATCTGTTGGCATTTAAGATTCAGACTTTATGTTTTTACTGTATCGGGTCTGCTTTATTTGCTTTAAGTATGTTTATTTTGACCATTATCGGTCGAGATTGGGAAGATATCGGGCAAATCTTTTTTACAGGCGCGATCGTAGCTATGGTTACTTTGGTTGGAGCTTTGGGAGTTTATGCTAGCGTTAATAATCCTATAGTGGAAGTGCCTGATGCCGATGGATTGATTGCGATCGCAAGACCACAAACTTCTCCAGAACCGCCCAAAGGCTGGGATATTACTACGATCTCAGGAGAATCAGAAATTGAGTTAGCAGAATATCTGACCGCGATCGGAGCGAAAAAATATGGTGCTTTTTGGTGTCCCCATTGTTATGAGCAAAAGCAATTATTTGGAGAAAAAGCTTTTGACGAAATTGATTATATAGAATGTGCCGATTTTAATGATTCTCGCGCTCAGTCTGATGCTTGTAAAGCCGCAGGAATCACTAGTTATCCGACTTGGGAAATTAATGGTGAGTTTTATCAAGGAACGAAGGTGCTGAGTGAATTGGCCGAGTTGTCTGGCTATGAAGGAGCTACAGAGTTTAAATATAAAATGTAGTTGAATTTTGGCGATCGTATTGAGAAATGCGATCGCCACTATTCAATTAGTTCTTTTTAGATAAGTCCCGTCTGAATCGCGATCGCTTGTACAGAAAAGAAATCAACCAGATCATTCCCACACAAACAAGCCCTAAACTAGGAGAAAATTCCCAAGGAACTGGGGTAAAAGTAATGTCATCCAAAGCAAATTGATCTCGATTTTGCGATCCAGAAATATCATCGCCTTCCCATCGCAAATAAAAATCACTACCTGAAGCAATATTTAATCCAGTCAAAGTTGTATTGCGTGAATTCTCAACCCATGAAGGAATATTATCCGCAGCTTCAAGAGAAGCCAGATCTAAACTAGGAACAGATGTGTAATTAATATCATCATCCGAATAAGAAAAATTAAACGAATTACTGCGAGTTATATCGTTATAAACATAAACTGAATAGGAAATTGCCAACTCTACAATAGTATTGCTAGTATCGTTCGTTAATTTGAGAGTAATTGCCCCAGGCGTAAAATCTCCTCCAGTAGGTTGGACTCCCAATGTAGAATTGCCACCCCCAACATCAAAACTATAAATTCCACCAGTAATCACCCCACCATCAGATGTACCTCTGGCAAAATCACCAGAAGTCCCTGTGCCGCCAAAGTTGAAACTGCCATCACTAAATCCACTAATAGCCCAATCGTCCGAATCAAGTTGTCCTGTTGTTGGTGTAGATTGAAAACCAGAACCAGTAAATCCATCAAAATTAATGCTGCCAAAACTAAGATTGAACGCTGAAGCAGAATTAGAATTTACAACAATACTCGTAGTAAAAAGTAATTGACCAATTAAATTTAAAATTACTTTGTGATTAACTTTCATTGTCAGTAACTATTTAATCAAAAAAGATATATGTCCCGCGCTGACAACAAACTAACCTAAGCTTCGACTGATCGCGTAAAAGCAATAAAAATATCAACTTAATCACGCGATTAGCGACTTATATCCCTTAAGGCATGATCTCTTTACCTACTGAGCGATATCTAGACCAGCCAATCCCAGCTCTGGGGTCAGGATAATCTTTGACAATTACGCCACGACTAGGAGCGCGTTGAAAGGCAACCAAGAGAGGAATCTCCGTTTTGAATAGGGGCAATTTAGCCTCTTCCAGGATCTTTCTAGCATCTCTGCCATTAGTAGTGCGAGCATCTACTCTAGTTAAAAGAACTTTATAATTAATCTTAAGAGGTTCTAATAACTCTACTGCTTTGAGCGTACTATCGATATCCAATGCATTGGGCGTAGTCGGAAGAATTACCAAATCACTACCTTGAGCGAGATCTTCTAATTCTTCTGGTTCTGGTCTGGCTTGAGTATCAATTAAAATATGGGTGAATTTCTTAATTAATCCAGGAGACCCAGCTTGGGAAGCCACATAAAAAGGTAGCTTGTCCTCTCTTGCCCATACTAATGCAGAACGATTTTTGTCGGCGTCAATCAAAAGAGTTGGTGCCGATATTTGGAAAAAAGCAGATAGATGGACTGCTGTTGTAGTTTTGCCTACTCCCCCTTTCAAAGCTGTTATAGCAATAATCATAGATGATTGAAAATTTATTTAGTAGTAGTTTACGTAGTTTACCGATATTCTTCTATTTAAATCAGAGAATAGTCACTTTTCTTAATTTATTGCTAATTTTTTCTGGGATCTTGCCCTGATCTCCCTACCTAATCATCTCAATGATTTATACTTAAGTACTTTTCTGATTTGATTTAAATAAATAAAATTTTGTCGCCAACGAAATATAATCAATAACGATTTGGTTAACATCAATCCTGTTTGACCCATTGGCGGATAGAAAATACAGGACAAATAAGCTGCTACGGCATAGGATATGATAGTCGCGATCGCGGCACCAACTCCCTGATAAATAGGAATTAACCATAAATTCAAAGCAATATTTGTTAAAGCACCTAAACCTGTAGTCGCAAAATTAAAGATAGTTAAATTTTCAATCATCAGCCATTTGCTACGGGCAACCCCTAAAAAAACAAAAATTCCCGCCCAAATATGCCAAGCTAAAATAGTCCCAGCTTCCGTATATTCTGCCCCTAAAAGATAAATCAAACAAGGCTTAGCAAAAAAGGTAATAGGAATCGCAATCACAAGAGCGATCGCCACCATCAGATCATATAATTGCTGTAATTTAAAATAATATTCCTTTGAATTTTGTTTTTTAGCCCGAATAATAGCCGGAAAACAAGAGCTACAAATAGCAACAGGAAAAAAATACCAAATTTCAGAAAATTTTACTGCTGTGGCATAATTCCCCACTGCCACAGAACTTGCCATATTTCCCAACATGACTTGATCGATTTTCATATAAATAGAAACCATTACGCCAGACAAGATTAGAGGAAAAGAATCTTGTAAAACTGTCCGAGCTTTGGCAAAATTAAATTTCCAAATAAAAATCGATAAATTATATTTAAAATAAATCCATATTTTTAGGCAAGCTTTCAAAAAATAATCGATCAAGATCAGCCAAGCAAAAGCAATTAAAGGTA
>JBCCYD010000125.1:0-14346 GCA_039190385.1 Cyanobacteria bacterium P01_F01_bin.143
GCACGGCAGTCACCGCAGTTGAATGACACCTGACGTCTGTTTGACGCCTGCGTTAGTTCAGGGAAGCGTAGGTGCGTCCGGGCGGTCACGATAACCCCAAACATCAACACCGCCCGTCGAACTCGTTTCCAGCGTGGACAAATGTCTGAGGGGTTTGTGTATCAACAGGGACGGGTGAAATTACAGAAAACCTCTTAACTGCATTAGTAGGTCAAAGGCCAAACGGCGGCTCAGTACGGGAACTGGACTTGGCGTTCCAAGCATCTGTTGTGTCCGGAATAGTGTTGCGTTTAGGCTTGCTTTCATGCTGTGCTTCAAACAATCACAAAGTGAAACAGTGAGCTTTGTGAAGTCCAAATATCACATGGCCTTGCAAGGTCACTTACATCACCAAGGGCCTTGTAGTTTCAAGACCCTTCTATGAGGCGATGTCATGGATTAAGGAGAGTTTAAGCTCCGTGCAGGCGAAGCGCCTGCGGTTACCCGTGTAGCCGGGTGGACCCATGGAGAAGGCTCTTGGAGTTGAACTGGTAGTAACGATTTTGTTATTCGTTAGGTTTTGGTAGTTTGGCAAGCTGCGTTTTTTATCATGCGATCGCGTATTAGGGTAATAGCCGCGCGATCGCGATTCTGATTTTGTCAGTCATGTGCCCTATAATGTCAGACATGAAAAAACAACGAATCACTATCCGTCTTGATGAACAAGAACAGTCCATCTTATCCAGTCTTTCTCGTAAAGAGAATAAGACGGAATCTGAGATTATGCGTGCAGCACTCCGAAAATATTTTCAGGAATCAGTTGCACAAGAAAATAGCTATGAACTGGCACAAAGGTTAGGAATCATCGGTGTGGCTAAAGATTTGCCTTCAGATTTAAGCAGTAATAAAGATTACTTGAACGGGTGTCGCGTAGTAGGGTGCTCAAAGCGCGATCTCAATATCGAAAATTCCTAATCAGAAACATTGAAACCATTGAAATTCTGTTCAATTACCAAGAATTGAAATTATTGGTCTTAGAGAGAAACGTTTGTTTTGAGGTGTTTTGTGAGGAGTAGCAATAAGTTGAAGTTATTATTCTTGATTTTTCATTTTTTCTAAGAGTTGTTGTAGATTATTTCGATACAGATTAGTACGAGGATGATTTTCTCCTAATGCTACTTTAGCGACTTTTAAGGCTTGTAAATAAAGAGGTTTTGCTTCTTTATATCTTCTCTGATCGCCATAGAAATAGGCTAGGTTATTTAGGCTGAGTGCTACATCATGATGCGATTCTCCTAATAGTTTTTTTCTTAATCTCAAAGCTTCTAAAAAAAAGGGTTCTGCTTCCTTATATCTTCCCTGAGAATAGTAGAGTTCTGCCAGATTATCAACGATATTTGCTACATCAGGATGTGATTCTCTTAGTAGTCTTTTCCTGAGCTTTAAAGCTTATAAATGAAGAGATTCAGCTTTCTCATATCTTCTCTGAGAATAGTATATTAATGCTAGGTTATGAATACTAGTTGCTACATCAGGATGTGATTCTCCTAGTAGTTTTTTTCTTAGTTGTAGAGCATGTAAATAAAAAGGTTTAGCTTTATGATATCTTCCTTGGTGGTGGTGGAGAGTTGCTAGGTCATTAAGACTGGTTGCAACATAGGGATGTAATTCTCCGAAGCGCTCTTTGGCAACAGATAAAGATTGCTCAAACCAAGCTAATGATTTTTCATAGGCTCCTTGACCTCGATAAAATTTTCCTAAGCTAGTAAAGGGAAAAATTAAATTTTTGTCATTTAAACTATTTTTATAAAAGATAGCCGTTTCAGCAATATGGGAAATAAAAGGAGAAAAATAATTTATATCCTCTAATGTAAGATCTTGAGGAATTTCTATGGCTATTTCTGCTACAGCATTACAGAGATTAACTTTTTGTTCCTCTGCATTAGCTAACCTTTTTTGTTTATCTCGGCAAAACTCTTGAATCAGCTGATGTAACTGATAATTATCTCCAGCCTGTAATAGGTGTAATCTTTCTAACTCAATTCTGAGATCTTCTAATTCCTCTGGATCTTGTCCTCCAGCACTACTCTCAACAAGAGACCAAGGAATAGGAGCTAAGGCAAATAAACTTAGCAAACAACCTAATTCCTGAGCAGGCTCTGTTAATTCTTCCCAACTCAACTCAAATGCTGCTGCTACTCCTCGTTTGATATCCACAGCCCAAGTAGATTTTTTTTTTGGAATTTCCATCGAAGGATGAGCTAATCCCTTCTTTTCTAAACGTCGTAATTCTTCTGATAAAGAGATTCTACGTTCTTTGACATATCGACCTACTAATTGCAGAGCTAGAGGCAAATAACCTAAACGCTGACAAAGTTCTTCGGCTGTTGCCAATTCTTGGTTAACCTTTTCTGAACCAACTAATTCAGAAAGTAATTCTAAAGCTTCCTTTTCTGATAAAACATCTAAATATAGAGGATTAGATGATTCTAATTTAAGTCTTGTGGTGATTAAGATTTTAAACTGAGATGATTGTGGTGGTAGATAGGGTTCGATATTTTTGTAGTCTGTTACATCATCGAGAACTATCAGGGCGTCCCCTTCTTTCCAACGTTGCCAGCACCAATCTACTCTAGCTGGTAGTTCTAAATCTTCTGGAGGATTGAGATTTAATTTTGTTCGAGCAAACTCTACTATTTTTAAACCGATATTTTCTTCTCGACAACGTAACCAGCAAATACCACCAGGATAGTTATTATGTTTCAAGCTAATCAAGGAATAAACAATAGCGAGTTCGGTTTTGCCAATTCCACCCATCCCTTCAATATGCGCAATGGTTGCTTCTCCCTGTCTTAGTAATTGTTGATGAAGACGAATCAAGTCATTGCTTCTACCGACAAACTTATCTGTATTGCTCCTGGGGATGTTTTGCGGAAATCCTGTTATTGGTGGAGGAACGTTATTTATCTGAATATAGTCACCATTAATGTAATGACCCTTGATAAGCTCATTGTAATTGCCTGCATTGATATTGATATTTCGTGACTTATCTTCAGCACTCATATCTTTCGGCATTGTGATTGAAGTTTTTTAGAAGCTCAACTTATTCTAGCGTATAAGCATTTATTAAGTTATCCTGTCGCGATCAGACTTCGCCTGGCACTGCGTGATCGCACACAACATCATCAAAAACGCGATCGCGTACATACCGTAGAGACGTAGCATGCTACGTCTCTACATCGGATCATTAATATGCGATCGCGAACCATCGTAATTTTCAATCAACCCTTGAAAATCATTCTTACTTCATTTCCTGGAGCCAATGTTACCCCACGGCGCTGAGGCTTTTCGGGACCATTATCGGCTAGAGCCAAATCATAACGGGAAAGAATAGTCGCGATCGCGAGTTTGAGTTCTAATTGGGCTAAAGCTTCCCCAATACAACGACGAGCACCACCACCAAAGGTCATAAACTCATAGGGAGAAAATTGCTTTTCCAAAAAACGTTCTGGCCGAAATTCCTTGGCATCCGGATAAAGTTCTTCTCTTTGATGGGTTAAATAAATACAACCCACCAAAATTCTTCCTGGCTCCACATCGTAACCAAATAATTCCACTTCTTCAGTCGCAACCCGAGGAAAAGTCAACATCCCCACAGGATAGATTCTTAAAGTTTCTTGGCAGACAGCATTAAGATAGGGCAATTTCGCGATCGCGATCGGCTCAGGATCTGGCCCCAAACTTTCTAATTCAGCTAATAATTTGCGTTTGACTTCTGGTAACTGATGAATCCAATATAAAGCCCAAGCCATAGCTGTGGCAGTGGTTTCATGACCCGCAAACATCAAGGTCATCAACTCATCTCGTAATTCCATATCACTAAGGGGTTGCCCTTCTTCATCCCGAGCCGACATTAATAGCGAGAGAATATCTTGGCGATTGTCATCAGGGTTGTCTCGACGGTATGCTAGCTCCTGAAAAATAGTCTCGTTAATTGCATTTTGTTGTCGTACGAGATTACCCCAAGGGCTCCAGGGCCCCAAATCTTTTTGTAACCAAGGAAAAAAGAGAAAAGCTGAAGTGAGAGGTGAACTGAAAACATCCGATATCTTGCCCAATAATCCTCTCATTACTTGAGCTCGTTCCCCACTGTGTAAACCATATACAGCTTCTAAAATAACTTGTAATGAGATATCTTGAGTTGCTTTTCTGGCGGTAAAAGACTGATTGGGCGTGAATTGATCAAAAACTTTGGTAGTTAAATCACAGATTAATTGGGCATAGGCTCGCATTCTTGCTCCATGAAAAGGCGGCAATAGAAGTTTGCGTCGTGTCTTATGGCGATCGCCATCTAACATGGTGATGGAATATTCACCTAGTAGAGGTTTGAGTAAACCATTTTTTTTCCCTGATGCCACGAATTGTTTGCGATCGCTAGTTAACAATTGTTGAACAGCTTGGGGATGATTGACAAAAACCAAATTATTGCCAAAACCGATAATCTCCGCAGCAAACAAATCGGGAGCATCCCTGACCGCATTTTCCATATAGCCTACAGGATCCCCAATCCATTGCAGACGTTGCCAGAATGGATGTTGCTTAACTTTAGGTATTGGTTTTCCCATTTGTCTTCCGAAGTGATCTGCCAATTTTTACAAAACACCTATCATTGTAGAAAAAATGAATGCTCGAATGCTGCAATTGTGAGAAATATTCTTGAAGTCGTAGCCAGGTACCTAAAAAAAATTACGATCAATTAATTTTGATAAAATACCCATTAAAGGCAGATTGTAGGAGGCGGTTGAGAATGAACTCAATACCTAATGGGAAAGCAGATATTATTCGTACAGAGCGAGGATTAACTATCGCAGGAAGCCGTATAACTTTGTATGACGTAATGGATTATGTAACGGAGCAGTACCCACCAAAGTTCATCCGTGCCATGCTTAGTCTGACAGAAGAACAGATGAATGCGGCACTATCCTACATTAATGACCATCGTGCGGAGATTGAAGCAGAATATCAAACCGTTATTCAGGAAACTGAAGCACTACGGAAATATTATGAAGAGCAAAATCGCGATCTCATTGCTCGTATTGCTGCACAACCACCAAAACCAGGTACAGAGGCAATTAGAGCAAAGCTTCGAGCAGAACGAGCTAATCTTAAGTTACTAGCGTGAATACCTTAGAAAATTTTATCTGATAATCTGTTAATCGCTTAGTTGATATCGTCGTTGATATTGACGATTATCGAGGGACAAGACGAATTTTCATCCCATAACGGTGTGACTTTGACGGCGATATTTGATAAACTTTGGCGATCGCTGGTTAACAATTGTTGAACACCTTCTGCCCTTATCCTAAAGGACTACCTTCGGGGCGTGCGGAGCGGTATCCTTTAGGGCTGCCTTCGATTTACTTAGACTGCATTTTGTATAACTCTTTAAATTTACGTTGTTGTATTTTGTGATCAACAATTTGCTGGGGATAATTACAACGATATCTTTCTAAATCGGGTATTTTTCCTGTAACTAAACATTCCGTATCAATAGAACTAATCTCTGGGAGCCATTGCCTAATATATTCCGCTTCAGCATCAAATTTTTGAGTTTGAGAAGCTGGATTAAAGATGCGTAAAGGTTTGGGGTCCATGCCACTGGATGCACTCCATTGCCAACCGCCATTATTGGCCGCTAGATCGCCATCGAAAAGAGTTTGCATAAAATATTTTTCACCCCAACGCCAATCAATAATCAAATCCTTAGTTAAAAAACTAGCAACAATCATCCGACAACGATTATGCATCCATCCCGTTTCGTTTAACTGTCTCATGGCCGCATCGACGATGGGATATCCTGTTTGTCCTTCGCACCAAGCTTGAAAATGTTCGAGGTTATTTTCCCAAGGAAAATTCTTAAATGCTGGACGATAAGCACCTTGCTCTAATTCAGGGAAATAGTACAGACAATGTTGATAAAATTCTCGCCAAGCTAATTCCTTTTGCCAAGTAATGATATTGTTTCTGGTTTCATCACTACGACAATCTTCTAAGGCTACGATGGTAGCTTGCCAAATAGTCCGAATTGATATTACCCCAAACTTTAAAGCCGCACTGAGTAGGGATGTTCCTTCATTAAAGGGAAAGTTTCTTTGCTCATCATATTGATAAATAGCAGAGTCACAAAAGGCTTGTAACCTCTCTTGGGCTGCGATTTCTCCAGGAGCTAATAACAAAGGATTTTCCCAGTCATAACCTAAATCTTCGGCGGTGGGTAATTCGATCACCAGAGTTTGTTTGGCTGTCGTGAGTTCTGTTGGGGTTAAACCTTGTAAATTGGTAATTTCCTGAGAAATATCAGGTTTGGTTTGTTGGCTCCAGTTACGCCAAAAAGGAGTATAAACTTTGTAAGGTTTTTCCGATTGAGTTAAGACCGCTCCTGGTTGATGTAGGAGTTGATCCCAGAAATTTTGGATTGTAATGCCTTGGCTTTTTAGGGCTGTCGTAACTTCACGATCGCGTTTACGGGAATAGGGTTCTACATCCAAGTTCCAATAAACAGCTGAGGCATTTAAGGTCGTGGCAAGTTGAGGAATTACTTGAGAGGGTTTTCCTTGGGTGATTAAAAGTTGCGAGCCTAATTTTGCATAGCTTTGAGCCAGCTCTTGCAGGCAACCGAGCATATATTTTATTCTGGCTGGGGCAATGTCATCTCGGGTTAGGATATCGCGATCGAGACAGAAAACTCCCACAACTTTAGGTGTTTTTTGTCTGGCGGCTGCTAAACCTAAATTGTCGCTGAGCCGCAGATCCCGTCGATGCCAAAATAAAATCAAATCAGACATTAAACTTTTTTGTATTTGTCAACTAAATTATTTTATATTCTTGAGAGAGCTATTTTTTAGTGAATTCTAAGAGTTTTTTGGTTTTATCTTATTCTGAACATCACGATTCTAGGATCATTAATCATGGAGGGAGATGTCGAAATTATTATCAAAAAATAACAGTTCTTTAGCGACCATTGTACTTCTGGCTCACGAAAGGCAGGTATCTGGTTTGCTGAAATTAGTTCAAGAATATGACAACATATTTTGCCGTTATCGTCTGATAGCATCACCTCAAATTGCCAGTCAATTAACTTACAACCCCAGGTTATCGATTCAGTCTGTGGAACTCAATCAAATTGAAGCGATAGTAGACTCGGAAAATGTGTTAGCAGTAATCTTTGTTATCGATCCAACTCTGACAGCTACTTCAGTTCCCGATGTCACTGATTTATCTCGCATCTGTAGTTTGCGCAACATTCCCTTTGCTAGCAATTTAGCGACAGCCTATACCATTATCAATTCTTTGATTCCAACTCGGGTAGCTCATCTAATTTTTAATCCGATCGCGGGACAAAGAGATGCCACAGAAGATCTGCTAAAAGTTCGGCAAATGCTGGCTCCCTGGTTACATCTACATGTCCATCTAACAACCCGAGATCTCGATGCTGATCAACTGGCACAACAAGCGATCGCGGCTAAACCAGATTTAATTATTGCTTCTGGTGGGGATGGCACCGTTTCTCTCGTTGGCAGTCAGATGATCGGCTCAGGCATTCCTTTAGGGATAATTCCTCGGGGAACGGCCAATGCTCTTTCGGTGGCCTTGGGAATTCCCACAACTGTCGAGGGCGCTTGTCAACTAATTATTGCTGGGACAACTCGTCGTCTGGATGCGGCCCATTGTAATCAGCATCTAATGACTTTGTTGGCAGGAATCGGTTTTGAAGCAGAAACTGTGGGCAAAGCGACCCGAGAACTCAAAAATCAATGGGGAGTCTTAGCTTATCTGATAGCAGGTTGGGAGCAACTGGGACAGCAAGAATTAATTACTGCTGAGCTAGAGATTGATGAGCAGCTACATCAGTTTCAAGCTTTTGCCGTTACGGTAGCAAATAGCGCGCCTCCGACATCGGTTCTGGCTCAGGGCGTGGGGGAAGTCGTTTTTGATGATGGATTATTAGATATTACGATCATCACTGCCAAGCAAGCTCTGCAACCAACTATAACCAGTAAGCTACAGACAGCTAGATATTTGATGAATCTTTACGGTTCTGCCCTCATTAAGGCTAAAGCAGAATTACCCAACCTTTATCACTTTAGAGCCAAACGATTGAAGCTTAGGACTTCATCCCCACAAAAAATTGTCGTAGATGGAGAGATGGTCGGCACAACTCCTTTAGAAGTAAGCTGTATTCCCAGTGCCTTGACTGTTTTTGCTCCTGCTAAACACCATCCTTCTACCGTAGAAAATATAGCTAGTCTTTGGGTTAGAAAGGTCTCTCCGAGTTTGTCAGCTCTAATTGCTACTCTAGGATTCGGGGGACTTGTGGGGATTCCCATCGCACTTTGGGGCGTTATCGCGATCGCAACAAATCTCTTACCTGGTCAAACTGAAGATATTGAAAACTATATTATCTGGCAGATTCAGCAGTGGACTCCTGCTTTTTTAGACCAAGTTATGCTTTTTATTACTGTTCTCGCGAATAAAGAGGTAGTAGTGCCAGGTTTTCTGATTGTTATTAGTTTACTTTTGCGAAAACGTGACTACTGGAAAACAGGAATGTTTTTCCTGGCTTTAGTGGGAGCCGGGATTATGAATCATGAGTTGATGCTACTTTTTCGGCAGACTCGACCCTATCTAAGACCATTATTGATTAGTGATGGGGCTAACACGGTTCTCAGTAACAATTTTCTTCAAGGAACAGTGTTTTATGGCGCGATCGCCTATTTTTTGACGTTACGTTTCCCCAGATTTGCCCGCTGGATTTACGGTGGCGCGATCGTTTTAGTCGGGGCAATTGGGCTGAGTCGCATATCTTTGGGCATTCAATGGCCTCTAGATGTTTTAGCTGGTTGGAGTGGGGGATTTTTGTGGCTCAGTATTTGTATTATTTTGCTCCGCTTAAAAAATATTCGTAGCTCAGTTAAACAGCGACAGAAAAAGATGATCCTTTAGCTTTAATCTGGTTTCTTATTTATTATGAGTTCCCTAATTCGATTGTTTGAAGTTAATTTTGCGAATGTTTAAATTTACATAATATGTATTTTCTGGGTTAAATATTCATCCAATAAACACATAAAGAATGTAATTGATTAGTAATAATACGGATTATATTTATTTTTTATTATTAATCTTATTGTGAATATGGAAGGTTTTATCGATTCTACGGATTTCTCTTCTCAGAATTTAATTGTTGTCGATTCCCAGATAGATAATTATCAGAGCCTGATCGCGGATCTTGATACATCAGAAATTGTGATTCTAGATTCTAGTTCTAGCGGGATCGAGCAAATAACCAACGCGATCGCGCGATACGATAATCTCGACTCCATTCATATAGTTTCCCATGGCAATAATGGCCAACTGTTATTAGGTGATAGGAATCTAAACCTAAATAACTTAAATGATTATGCTAACGAGATTCAAAGCTGGTCAAACTCCTTGGATGAGCAAGCAGATATTCTCCTCTATGGCTGTCAGGTAGCAGAAGATGCGATCGGACTAAATTTTCTCCAAGAGCTTAGCCAACTCACCAATGCAGATATCGCTGCTTCCAATGATTTGACCGGGCACGAAGATTTGGAAGGAGATTGGGATTTAGAAGTTAATATTGGCAACATAGAAGCGAATTCTCTGGCAGCAAATAACTATGACTCGGTTTTTGTAGCTTATAACGGCAACGAATATCAATTAACTTCGGCTACGACTTGGCAGGAAGCGCAAGCAGAAGCAGAAGCTTTAGGCGGCAATTTAGTCACGATTGATGATGCTGCTGAACAAGCCTGGCTAGAAGATACTTTTGGTGGCAATGAAAGACTTTGGACAGGATTAAGCGATCGCGTAGTAGAAGGAGAATTTACCTGGTCTAATGGGGCTAATGTCAATTACACTAATTGGTCAACTAATCAACCTGATAACTTTGGTCGTGGCGAAGATTTTACAGTTTTTCTTGCTAATGGCAAATGGAATGATGCTGGCGGCAATGCTAATCTTCGGGGAATTATCGAAATTGAACCAGATAATCCTGAGATCTTCACCTATAATGGCAATCAATATCGTTTAACCTCTAGTCAGAGCAATTGGTCAGAAGCAGAAGCAGAAGCAGAAGCTTTAGGTGGGAATTTAGTAACCATTAGTGATGCAGCAGAACAAGCTTGGCTAGAAGATACTTTTGGTGGCAACGAAAGACTTTGGACGGGTTTAACGGATAGAGCAACAGAAGGACAATTTACTTGGTCTAGTGGAGCTAATGTTAATTACACTAATTGGGCTCCCAATCAACCGAATAACTTTGGTCGCGGTGAAGACTTCACAGTATTTCTTGCTAATGGGCAATGGAATGATGTAGGCGGGAATGCTAATCTGCGAGGCATTATTGAAATTGGTGCAGATAATCCCACTGAAGCCGAAGTATTTAGTTATAACGGCAACGAATATCGTTTGACTACTGCTAATTTGACTTGGCAAGATGCTCAGGCAGAAGCAAAAGCTTTAGGGGGAAATTTAGTAACAATCAATGATGGAGCAGAACAAGCTTGGTTGGAAGATACTTTTGGTGGTAGCGAAAGACTTTGGACAGGGCTAAGCGATCGCACAGTGGAAGGAGAATTTGTTTGGCCTGATGATGCGGCGACCAACTTTACTAAATGGGCCGCTAATCAACCAAATAATTTTGGCAGAGGTGAAGATTTTGTGGCTATGCTGAAAAATAGTCAATGGAATGACCTTGCTGGCTCAGTGAGGATCAAAGGAATTATTGAAGTTGGCGACAGTCAAGGATCAGTAAATTTAGATGAAGGATTAGCTGGTTATTGGAAGTTTAACGACGTAAGCCACACAACTCCGGTAGCTGATGCTTCTGGTAACGGCAACAATGGAACTAATGTCAATATCGATCCTGGTATTACCTCCTATAGTGGTCCCATTAATAGTGCACCAATTTTTGAAGATTTTAATCCCCGTAGTTGGAATTTCGACGGAGTCAACGATTATGTCAGCATCGATAATAGTCCTGAATTAGATTTTAGTGATGGTCAATTCACACAATCAGTTTGGATTCGTCCCACAGTAGATGATGCTAATTATCACGGTATTTTAGGATATCAAAATGGTGCAGGAGTTAATAATCGGGCACCTGGTTTATGGGTTGTCGGTCAGACGAAAATTCATGCGGGATTTGGTGATGGAACTAATTGGAATAACTTGGTGACTGATGACGTGTTAAAACTCAACGAATGGAATCATGTGGTCAGTAGTTTTGATGGTACTTCCTATAAAATCCATGTTGATGGAACAGAAGTATTCTCTACCGATGCTTTTGCTGGGCGCAGGCCAACTAATGTACAGCGTCTGGATATTGGGCGCGTAGATAATTATTTTGAAGGGCAAATTGATGAAGTCCGGGTTTATAATCGCGCTTTGAATAATAATGAGATTCAAAGTTTACATGTAGCCCAACCCAATAAGGCAGAAGTGGGAGACTGGAGTAGTCCAATTGATTTTCCCAATATTGCTGTCTCAGCAGCGGTTTTACCGAATGGAAAAGTGGTTACATGGTCGTCTTGGGATAGATTTTCTTTTGGTGGCAATAGTCCTCGACAATCCTTTACTTCTATTTGGGACCCCGCAACTGGTGAAGTAGGAGAAGTTTTAGTTACCAATACGGAGCATGATATGTTCTGTCCTGGAATTGCCATGTTGCCTGATGGCCGATTGTTGGTGAACGGTGGTGGTGAATTTGTCAGATCGACTAGTATCTATGACTTTGAAACGGAAACCTGGAGTGATGGGGCAGATATGAATTTCCGGCGTTGGTACAATTCTTCTTTGACTTTGGGTAATGGTGAGGTCTTTACTCTGGGGGGAGAACGAGATAATGGTGCGGGAAACAGAATTACTACTGGAGTCGGTGAAATTTGGAATGAAGCCACCGGATGGCGAACTCTGAGTGGTACGCCGATCGCGCCGATCGCGAATAGTGGCGATCGCGGAACTGAACATCCCCAAATCTTCCTCGCTCCTAATGGCAAGGTCTTTGCCGCAGGGCCTAGTCCAACTATGTATTGGTATGACGTAGAGGGTGATGGTTCGATCACGGAAGCAGGCAATCGAGGTGATAGTGATTACGCTCAAGTGGGTGCGGCCATTATGTATGACGAGGGTAAAATTCTCACAACAGGTGGTTCTGTTCGCTATAGTGCAGGAAGTAGCGTTTATGATACGGCCTACGCGATCGATATTAATGATGAAAATGCGGTTACTGTAGAGAAACAAGACCCGATGAACTACGGCAGAAATTATCAAACAGGGGTTGTGCTGCCTAATGGGGAAGTATTAATTGTTGGTGGAGAGCAAGGTAATAGAGCGTTTAATGATTCTCGGGCTGTGTATCGTCCTGAGCTTTGGAATCCTGAAACTGGTGAATGGAGTTTGATGGATAATCATGACATTCCTCGAACTTATCATTCTGTAGCTTTGCTGCTTCCTGATGGTCGAGTTATGGCTGGTGGCGGCGGTTTAGCTGGTGCGGGTAGTCCGGTGAATCATCCTGATGCGGAAATCTTTACTCCACCTTATCTTTTCAATGAGGATGGAACTTTAGCGGCTCGTCCTGTGATTGGTAATGGTTCCGATTCTGTAGGATACAATGAGTCTTTCTCGATTTCTATGGATACAGATATGCCGATTACTGAATTTAATTTGGTTAGGATGTCGGCTGTAACTCATGGGGTTAATACTGATCAGAGATTCTTATCGGTAGATTTTACCAACCAAGGCAATAATAACTATCAATTAAATTCTCCTGACAATGGCAATATTGCACCTCCTGGGCAGTATATGTTGTTTGCGATGAATGATAAAGGGGTTCCTAGTGAGGCAAAAATTATTCAGATTTCTTAGAATAATTGATTTGTAAAAAGTTGGAGATATAGCGCTATGTGATAAGTCAAAAGTCAAAAGTCAAGAGTCAAAAGTTAAAAGTTTACTAATCATTGGCTTGAGCATTTACCAATGTTCTAACTAAATTACGTAGTGCTATATTTTTTTTAAAATAATAAGTAAAATTACTCAATTGCATAAGTGGGATGCTCCCTTCCTAATATTTCTTCAAATCACAAAATATCCCCAACCATTCAAGGAAACCATCGTCCTACATCATGGACAGCATCAGCAATTTCTATTAGTGTTTCTGAACCATACATTTTTTTGATATTTTCCGTGTTTTTAAGAATTTGAATTAGCAAGTCTTGCCTTTTTAGGTTACTAAGAAAATGCAAAGATTCGTTCAGAATATCTGAAGAGCGTGAGCTGTTATTGTAGAATAACGTTTTACTTATTAACTCTTCTTTTTCTATCGGATTGTCATCGATATTTTGATATGCTTCTAAAGCTTCCAAAAAAATCTCTGGTATGTGTGGCACAAGAGAATTTAGTACCCTTGCTCTTTGAGTTCGGCTATTAATAGTCTTAGCTATTTCTAAGGTTTCTAATATTAATTGATCTGGCAAATGTGGGATGATCGAAATAAGTAATTCAGCTTTATATAATTCATCATTGATATCTTGAATGAATTCAAGAACTTCAGAAAATACCTTTGATATGTATGGAATTAGAGATAAAATTATTTCCACTCGATTATATTTAGATCTAATACTTTTAGCGATCTCATAAGCTTCTAGAGTAATTTCCGGCATGTATGGAATAATCATAATTAATACCTTTGCGCGTTCAAATTTACTTTTAATATTTTTAGAGATTTCATAAGTCTCTGAAGCAATTTCTGGCATACATGAAATAAGAGAACTTAGTACCTTTACTTGATAAGATTCATAATATAGGTTATCTCGAATGTCGTTAAAAATTTCTATGATTAATTTTTTTGATAGATAGGGGATAAGATTAGCAAGCATATCTGCCCGATCATCTGGACTTTTAATAGTGTTAACTACGGCTAACGTTTCTAAAACAATTTCAGGTGCATAAGGAACACAAGAAATCAAGTATTGTGCTTGATAATAATTGTCCCTATAACCTATTTTGTCTATAGATCGGATGATATTTAAGACTTCTGGCATTAAGTTATGGGGTAAGTTTTTGGCAAGATTACTGAACAATTCTTTTGAGTAATATGATCTGTTTTTGTTTCGGATGATATTTAAGACTTCTGGCATTAAATATTTTGGCAGATAGTCAATCAGATAGGTTATAGTCTCTGATTGAAAAAAATCATGATTAATATCTTGAACTATTTTTAAGACTTTTAAAGCAATCTCTGGGGTTATATATTTGAAACAATATTCCAATACATTTTCTTGTTCA
>JBCCYD010000126.1:0-14254 GCA_039190385.1 Cyanobacteria bacterium P01_F01_bin.143
GAATGGGAAGTGATTAAACCTTTGCTGCCAGCTCCTAAAGGTTTTGGATGCCCTAGAAATGTCGATTTAAGAGAAATTTTAAACGCGATCTTCTACGTGCAAAGAACTGGTTGTCAATGGGAAATGTTACCTCATGACTTTCCGCCTTACACTACAGTCTATGGTTATTTCCAGAAATGGCAACGAAAAGGAATCTGGCAGCAAATTCATGATGAGTTACGCTCGAAATTGAGAGAAAAACTCGGAAGAAAACCACAATCTACAGTAGCGATCGCGGATTCTCAATCTGTCAAAACTACAGAAAAGAGAGGAGTCGTCTACGGTTTTGATGGTGGCAAGAAAGTTAAAGGGCGTAAACGCCATATTATTGTGGATTCGCAGGGTTTGCTCATTGGAGTTCTCGTCACAGAAGCCAATGGTTCAGAACGTCTCGGAGCAATCGTGGTTTTCCATGAGTCGAAAGAAAAACTAACTCAATTAGAGGTAGTCTGGGTCGATCAAGGCTACTCAGGAGACAATTTTTCCCAAGCGGTGAAGCAAATATGTGGTGAGGAAGTATGAGTCGAAGTAATTAAACGGCAATCTAAGGAGTTTAAAGTTTTGCCCAAGCGATGGATTGTGGAACGTACCTTTGGTTGGTTCAACCGATTTCGTCGTCTTAGTAAGGATTACGAATTATCTACGGAATTTAGCACTGCGATGATTTATAGTTCTCTAATTCGATTAATGACTCGAAGATTAGCTTCTTAATCTTTACTTTACGAATCAGCTCTAACCTGATGACAATGAATGAAGAAATCAAAAATTTAACTAACTACCATTGGTTAGCTCATAACTAATTTTATAAAAGGTATATCCAAATCGGATTTAGTATGACAAGAGTTGGTTTTCCTTCTTAGCTCTTCGCGATCGCTAAACTTTAAAATTAATCAACTATATGACAACAAAATCATTACTATTCAGTTGAGCAGCATTTTGATTATCCACAACTGCTAATAATTGATTATTTTCAGTGATTCTAATTTGAGCATTATTCCCAACTTGGGTAATCGTTAAATCATTAAACTCCAAACTTCCGACGCCAAATCTATCGCTCAGTGCAAATTTGTCTACTCCATCAAAATAATCTTTAATCCGATCAATACCAACATTGGCACCACGAGTTAATTCAAATAAATCATTGCCAGCACCACTCCAAACTGTGTCATTTCCTTGCCCGCCGTAAAGCTGATCATTGCCTTGATTGCCAAACAAGAAATCGTCTCCTGTATTGCCTGCTAGAAAATCATTACCGTTATTCCCAAATAAACTATCGGCTCCATCGCCGCCAATTAAAATATCATTGCCATTATTGCCGTAAAGAACATCTTGTCCTGTCCCACCAGCTATCGTATCGTTATTGGCTTGTCCCCAGAGAACATCATTGCCTTCTCCACCAAATACTTTGTCTATTCCTGATCCAGCAAAGACTACATCATTACCTAATCCACCTTGGATAGTGTCATTGCCGGCATTTCCATTAAGCAGATCTTGACCTTGATTTCCTTGAATTAGGTCATTGCCATTATTCCCGAAAATAGTATCATTGCCCCCATTGCCTGTGACAGTATCATCTCCTGCCAAAGCAGAAACGCGATCGCTACCACCTAAACCTCTAATCTCTTCTGAAGCTAATGTGCCATTGAGAGTATCCTTCCCTGGTGTCCCTTCAATAATGCTAGTGCTATCTACATCGCGACCAAATATTACATAACTTGTTCCTGATCGAGATCCATTAGGCGAAGCATTAGGAGCGCCAATAATCACATCGTCGAAACCGTCACCGTTAATATCTCCTGCATCGCTGACTGGAAAAGCAGAATAGTTATTTGGGTTAGTACCATTAATAACAAATCCTTCAAAGTTTTCTAGATCAAGACTTCCTGATGCTCCGATATCGGTTCCACCAAGAAGAACATAACTTTTTCCGGCACCATTCGCACCAATAATCAAATCATCAACACCATCGCCATTAACATCTCCTGCATCACTTACAGAACGACCCAAGCCATCACCTTCATTGAGTCCGCTCATGATAAAACCACTAGTACCATCTAATTCCGACAAATCAACAGAACCAGAATCACCAATATTGGATTGACCGAATATGACGTAACTCTCTCCTCTAAAATCGGAGCGCTCCGAATCATAACGAATAACAGTCTCTCCTGCGCGATCGGCACCAATAATGATATCGTCGATGCCATCGCCGTTAATATCTCCGGCACTGCTCACGGATTCGCCAATACTATCTCGATCTTTTAGTCCTGTGACGACAAAACCATTAGTTCCATCAATTTCTGTCACATCTAGACTACCAGAATTACCAATTTCGTTGTTACCAAAAAAGACATAGGCGCGTCCTACTCTGCTATCATTAACCTCTTCGAAACGTGCACCAACAATGATGTCGTTAATTCCGTCTCCGTTAACATCTCCTGCGTCGCTTACCGAATTACCAAACTGCCCAAACTCATCATTACCCGTAATTGCAAAACCATTATTTCCATTAAGATCACTTAGTTCAACAATTCCAGAATTACCTACATCATTAACACCGAAAACAACATAAGTTTTCCCAACAAATCTCTCTCCATCGATCATAGCGGAATATGCGCCAATTATAAGATCATCAACCCCATCGCCATTAATATCTCCTGTATTGCTCACTGAATTGCCAGCGCGATCGCCATCAGTAAGAAGAAGTGAAAACATTCCAGCACGACGCAATATCCCTGCATCTATTCCGTTAAGTACAAATCCGTTCGTCCCATCCAGTTCAGAAAGTTCTAAAGTATCAGAGTTGCCAAGATTACTATTCCCGAAAATAACGTAACTTGAGCCCCTTCTGGCATCATTGTTAGGTGCACCGATCACAACATCATCAATTCCGTCTCCGTTGATATCTCCTGCCTGGCTGACAGAATAACCTGATTCTTCATTCGGACTAGCTCCTTTGATGAGAATTCCATTATTTCCATTTAAATCAGATAATTCTAGGGAGCCAGAGTTGCCAAGATTACTGCTCCCAAAAACAATGTAGCTTTCTCCTGAACGAGGAATCGGAAACCCATTAGGTGCGAAATCATATTGACCACCGTTGAGATCTGCGGGAATTCCTGCTCGATATGCTCCAATAATTAGATCTTGAAAGCCATCACCGTTAAGATCTCCTGCACTACTGACTGAATAGCCTGAAGCGTCGAAAGGATCAATACCATTAACTGCAAAACCATTACTACCATTGAGGCTAGAGACATTAATCGAAGTGGGAGACATAATCTAATTCAACTATCTTAGTTTTTAATAGTGATTATAAGAATGTATTGAGGCGTTTTGACTAAATTTATATATCAGAATTATTTCTATATATTTTGTGTAAAAAAGACGATTTTTTTCAATAAAATTATGATTATCAAATAACAAAAATCTGATACTAAATCCTATTTTAATAACCTTTTTGTCGTCTTTATCCTATGCTCCCAGCTCCTCTGCTCTTACTCTATTTAACTCCCAAGCTCTGTAAAATATCCCTCACTGGTAATTTTTGGTGATTTTTTCCGATAATTTTAGCTACCAATCTTTTCGGAATATATTTGGATGTTGCGAAAATTCTTCCTTTTCCTGGTTCTGATTTTTGCTAGTGAAACCAATATTGTTTGTACTGTTTATTTCCCCGTTTTACTAATCTTTCCTCGATGAATCCCGTGCCTTTTCCCTTGGCTCACCTTTTTACAGGTGTGAGCCCTGAATTGTCATTCGCCACCTGCATATATTCTCGCTCTAAACTCTCATTTTATGGAGGTGCGCAAGCTAGTTTTTCTTTACGCACCTGCTTCCCAAAGTAGTTTTATTAACCCACTAAACTATTTTGCATCCATTTGAGAGCTAGCAATAAATTAGCTTGAGTCCATAACAACGGAGTGGCATCCCCAGGAATATATTCGTCATTTTGCAAATAATATAATTCAGGACATTTAAATTCTCCCAAGTGAAAACCTTCCTTAGTCAATTGCCCTAATGACCGATTGAGATATTCCGTCTGCTTTGCCAGTAAACTTGGGTTTGGCGATTTTTGATACTGAAGGCCATAAATTACAGAAATAATTGGGTCAAAAATACACCATTGGGCTTCTTCTCCCATGTTTAATTCTCGATCATGAGCTTTCATCCAAGCTTGGCGATCGCTTTCGATACTTGTGCGAATATTTTCCGGGATATCTTGATAATCTTTACACCAAAAAGAATCGTTTTGGTAGCGAGAAATTCCATATTCACCCTGTAAATTTCCAATTACATCCATCACTATTTGACTCGCTTGCTCATCGCTCACAACTTGCAAAGGATAGATCAGAAACAGTAAAGCAGAATCGTATCTCCGTTCTTTGTTAGGTTGTCTAGATTCCCAAGGTAAAATTTCTCTCAGCGCGCCTTCTCCATTAGCGATCAGATTATCCAATAAATTTGGCGTAACGCTCTTACCACGATAGATACCTAGGGAATTAGCAAAATTGCGATCGCAAACCAACAATTTTCTCATCGCTTTCAATCCTGCTACCACCGCGCCAATACTAGAAGCTTGGATTTTTGCCGATTCTTCCCAGTGACCACTATCCTCATCTTGCCAATATTCTATGGCATCTAAATAAAAGACTAAAAGATTTAATAACTCACCATATTGCGAATTTGGTTGCAATAATTTATCTTCAACTACCTTACAGAAAAACCACAAAAAATATCCTAAAGCATCATTTTGGGCATGATTCCATTCTTGATCTATCCGCTCCAATGTCTGACCCTTAAATCGAATATGGGGACGAGCCATCTGATCTTGCGGTGCCCGACCAGCATTGACAACATTCTTCAAAGCATCAAGCTCTTTGACAAAAAAATCAGCCAAAGAGATGACTGTATTCACAGCAGTTTGTTTTTCGGCAGTAGTTCCCCAGAGATAGAGCGCATGGGCAACATGAATATTGTCTCTTATCCAGACGGCTTGATACCCTGTGTATTCCGTAGAACTTTCAGTGCTAGCAGCAGAAAAAAGCCCATTTTCCAAAGGACAGAATTGTAAAGTTTCCCTTTGAGCTAAAAATTGCCACAGATTTTCTATATCTTCTATTCTGTATGAATCTTTGATGTATGAATCTCTAATGTAGTTCGCCTTCTCCAGGTCGTTAATAATAATCATTAATTTAGCTCCATGAGCTGCAAATAGTCACAAAAAAATAGGGTGGAAACTCAGTTGAGATTTCTACCCTACGATTATAGTTATGAAAAAAAATAAAGATTAAAATATCTAACTTTATTTAAACAATGTACTAGCGGACGTGGTCATAAATAAGCTAACTGTGTAGGAATAATCACAAAGCCTAGGAATTAAGACTCATTACTTATTACTCATTACTCATTACTTCCGCGTAGCGGCACTAGTTAGTTCCACTAAAAACTACATCAGGAAACTTAGTTTGAGCTTGTAGCATAGTGGTTTTCTTCCCATACTCTTGCCAAAAGTTGATAACTTCTGTAGCTTTGTTGAGAACACCAATGCGATCTTCTTCCGATATCCAATGCTTGGCTTCTAGTTCTTCTTTGAGTTGTTGCCAAGCATCATTGCGAGGCCAGAAAAAATATGCAGTCAAGGGACTTGTTCCTTTCCCTACTACCTGATCAACTGCGATCGCGACATCTTTATCTAACCAAAGAATTTTTAAAGTAAACTTAGACTCTGATTCCAATTCGACCTCCGACGTTAATTGTGAAATAATTTTGAACATTGCCAAGAGATCTATTATATCAAACGGGGAGTCAAAGCTAGATATGAAAATTTTGCGTTATTCTTCTTTTTGGTTTTTTTGTTTTACCCTGCTGTTTTTACTGTCTCTAGATTTCTGGGCTTGGGAACAGAATATTGTCATTGGATTGTGGTATCTTCCTGACTGGCTCTTCTATTTTCTGGGATTACAGATTGTTTTGACGATCGCCATATTGATCTTTACACAACAATTCTGGAAAGCTGATTGAAAGGTAAGAGGTAAAAGGTAAAAAGTAAGAATGAATATTGAAACTATTATTCCTTATGTTGCGATCGCGATTTATTTATTGTCTACTTTGGTAATTGGCATTGTCGGTTATCGAGGAAGTAAAAATACTGTTGATGATTATTTTTTAGCCAATCGCAGTCTAGGCTCTGTCGTTTTATTCTTTACTCTCATAGCTACTAATTTTAGTTCCTTTTTCTTTTTGGGTTTTGCTGGGGCAGGTTATCGCACAGGACTTAGTTATTATCCGATGATGACCTTTGGTACTGGTTTTGCCGCACTGACTTTTTACTATATCGGTTATCGAGTCTGGTTATTGGGAAAGTCCAAAGGCTTAGTGACGCCACCAGAATTAATTGACGAATGTTTTGGCAATAAAGCTCTGAAGTTAATTTTTCTAGCAGTAATGGTGATTTTTACTTTGCCCTATCTAGCTTTGCAACCGATTGGCGCAGGATATTTATTAGAAAAACTGACGGGGGGACAAATCCCCTATTTTATTGGGGCGACAATTTTAACTTTCGCGATCGTTTTTTATGTCTTTATTGGCGGGATGAAAAGCGTTGCGCTGACTGATGTCTTGCAAGGCGTTTTAATGTCGGGATTGATGATAGTTGCCGTGGTCGCGATCGCGCAAGGTTTAGGCGGATTTTCCCAAGCGAATGAAACTGTTTATGCTCTAAAACCAGAACTTTTTTCTCGCAATGGAGCCGATAATTTTTTTACGCCGCAAATTTGGTTTAGCTATATGTGCTTATGGAGTTTCACTTTGCCCATGTTACCCCAAATTTTCATGCGGTTTTATACCCCGAAAACTCCGAAATCGCTCAAGGTTTCTGTAATACTTTATCCAATTATTACGATGCTGCTGTTTATTTGTCCGATAATTATTGGGATTTGGGGAAATATTGATTTTCCTGATTTGGCAGGGAGAGCAACAGATCAGATTTTGCCTTCGATGTTAACAGAATATACTCCTGTTTGGATTTCATCGATTGTGATGGTGGGAGCATTATCTGCTTTTATGTCTACTTTGGATTCCCAACTTTTGGCGCTTAGCTCGATTTTGGTCAGAGATATTTATATTCCTTACTGTCGCAAAAATGCTTCATTATCAGAACAAACTTTAGTCGGGAGATTATTAATTATCGGGTTAGCAATTATTGGTTTGATGTTGGCTTATAAACCACCCAGTACAATTTTGACTTTAGCAACCCAAGGATTTACCGGTATATCTGTCTTATTTCCCACAGTAATTGCCGCTTTATATGGTAAAAATATTAATCCTATAAGTTGTATTATTTCGATTTTAGTTGGAGAAAGTATGTTATTGGGATTAGAGCTAGGTTGGATTCCCAAGAGTTTAACTTTTGGTTTTCTTCCTGTAGTACCAATAGTTGCTATTTGTTCTCTAATTATTATTTTAGGAATTCAGAAAAAAACTGTCGTTAAACAGTGAATCTAATTACTTATTACTCATTATCTCGATCCTGCGAAGACAGGACTCATTACTTATTACTTATTACTTGAATAAATTAACGCGATCGTAAAGGTCTTCTAAGCTAATTTCAAACTCAAAAGAATCAAAAGAAATCTTTGCATCTTTCCCTGAATATTCTGATAATACCCATTGGTTAGAGTCATTTTTGGTAAATTTTTCTACCTGCATTTCCGTTTGACTAATTAAAAGGTATTCCCGAAAACTGGGAATAGTCCGATACATTCTAAATTTATCACCGCGATCGTATTTTTCGGTTGAATCAGAGAGGATTTCCGCGATCGCTAAAGGATTAACAATTGTATCCGAGCGATTTTCCGCAAAGACCAAAGGAGTATTCACTACCATGACATCGGGATAGGTATAGAGGCGACAATTTGGGATCCATAAACGCAAATCACTCATAAAAACGCTATGGGATTTATTTCTTAGTCTGTAGTTAATAGCACTAGCTAGATTAATTGCAAGTCGATTATGATTAACCGTGCTTCCTGCCATGGGAATTATTTGACCATCAAAATATTCACTTCTGTATTCAGCAGCAGTTTCTAGTTCTAAATATTCTTCTGAAAAGTAATCGGCTTTAGTTGGGACTTGCATTGTCTTAATCATCCACTTGTAGGTTTATTATAGTAGCAAGAGTAAAAATATTGATACTCAATAATGGTTAAAACTTCTACCACCAAAATAACCTTCTCTGAATATCTAAATTACGAAGATGGCACCGATAATCTTTATGAATTGGCTAATGGAGAATTATTGTTAGTGAATCCACCGGCAAAGAGACATTTCAATATTAGTCGTTTTCTAGTGAAACTATTTGAACAGGAAATATCGCGTCAGGGATTAGATATTGAAGTTTTTACAGGAATAGGAGTCCGAACAGGATTAACCTCTTCTCGTATCCCCGATGTTAGTTTGGTTCATGGTGAAGTATGGCGCAATCTTCCCGATGAGGTCTCGGCTGTAATTCAGGTTCCATTGCTATTGGCTGTCGAAATAGTTAGTTCAGGGCAAGAGCAAATATCGAGAGACTATACAGAAAAAGTAAGAGAATACCGAGAAACAGGAATTTCTGAATATTGGATTGTTGATCCGATCGCGCAAAAGATAACTATTTTGGTATTGGAGCAAGGAAGTTATCGTCAAACTGTTTATCAGGCTGATGATGCAGTTTTGTCTAATTTATTTCCTCAATTACAAGTTTCCGCGATCGCGATTTTATCTGCGTAATCCATCTGAAGAATAGTCAATTTTTCAAAATTTTGTGTATTTGGATACTAGTTGCGACATTTTGTCAATATTAATTGCTAGAATACGGGAAAGTTGTGACTTTTGTTTACATAAAAAAGCAAATAAAGACTTCAATTCTTAATCTAGTTTAAAAATATGGGACTAATTAAAGGCGTTCAGATTCATCCTCTCGAATCTATTCAAGGGGGAATGGCGGAATTTTATACACCCCAATCCAGCGACGAAACTATGGTGGTAAAAATACCAGCCAACACTATTGATGATTTGTTTGTGCACAGAAATCAAACAGATCAGTTATTAGTCGTCAAAGGTACTATTGTCTTAGTGATTTTGTATAACCGAGAATATCAGTATATTCCTCTCACAGCTAAAATTCCTCAAATCGTTATTATTCCACCAAAAATTCTTCATGGTTCAATTAATCCTACAGATGAAGATTGTTTGTTAGTTAATGCCTTATTGCGTCATGGGGAACCGCACCCCAAAGATTATCAGCCAGCAAAAAAACCTTTTGAATATGATCTCGAAAAAGCCAAATTGAGCTTAAAGAATATTGAAGCAAAAGCTTCTGAGATCGCGATATGTCATTAAAATGTAGTGGGAAAGACGACTGAAGCTAATCAGCATAAGGATTACAAGCATCGTTATAATGATCAAATTGTGAATCAGTACTTTTACTTATGCGAACATTACTAATTTATCCCGTCTTTCCCCAGACATTCTGGTCTTACGACAAAATACTGGAATTAGTAGATCGCAAAGTATTATTACCCCCTTTAGGATTGCTCACTGTCGCCAGTATTTTGCCCCAAGAATGGGAATTTAAATTAGTAGATCGCAATATTCGTCCTGTCACTGAAGCAGAATGGGCTTGGGCTGATCTCGTGATCTTTTCCGCAATGATTGTGCAAAAACACGATTTACTAGAGCAAATCCAAGAAGCGAAGCGACGAGGTAAATTAGTTGCTGTCGGTGGGCCTTACGCTACATCAGTCCCCGACGAACCGAAAAATGCTGGTGCCGACTTTTTGGTATTAGATGAAGGAGAAATCACTCTACCGATGTTTGTCGAAGCTTTGGCCAGAGGAGAAACCAAAGGAATTATTCGCGCCACAGAAAAACCCGATGTGACTACCACGCCAATTCCTCGTTATGACCTCTTAGAATTAGATGCTTATGATTCGATGTCGGTGCAATTTTCTAGAGGTTGTCCCTTTCAATGTGAATTTTGTGACATTATTGTGCTCTATGGTCGCAAACCTCGTACCAAAACACCCGACCAATTACTCCAAGAATTAGACTACCTCTATGAACTAGGTTGGCGTAGAGCGATCTTTATGGTGGATGATAATTTTATTGGTAATAAACGCAACGTTAAATTATTCCTCAAAGAATTAAAAAATTGGCAAATTGAGCATCAATATCCTTTTTCTTTTAATACCGAAGCTTCTGTGGATTTAGCCGCAGATCAAGAGTTAATGGATTTAATGGTCGAATGTAATTTTAATGCCGTATTTTTGGGAATTGAAACGCCTGATGAAGATAGTTTGGCCTTAACTAAAAAATTCCAAAATACCCGCAGTTCTTTAACTGATACTGTTGATAAAATCATCCGTAGTGGTCTGCGTCCAATGGCTGGTTTTATTATTGGTTTCGATGGTGAGAAAAAAGGCGCAGCCGATCGCATTATCAATTTTGTCGAAAGCTCGGCCATTCCTACTGCTATGTTTGGTATGTTGCAAGCTCTACCGAATACAGCTCTCTGGGCACGTTTGGAAAAAGAAGAACGGTTACTCGAAAATGATAAACAAGATATTAATCAAACAACCTTAATTAATTTTATTCCCACTCGTCCGATTGAAGATATTGCCAATGAATATATTGAAACTTTTTGGAATTTATATGATCCAAATCTTTATTTAGATCGAGTTTATCGTTGTTTTTTGAAGTTAAAACATAATCCAATCAAGGTTCCTTTTCAAATGCCTACTTTTGTGGATCTGAAAGCTTTAGTGATCGTGATCTGGCGACAAGGATTTAAACGTAATACTCGTTGGAAATTTTGGCATCATTTGTTCAGCATTATTAAAGAGAATCCTGGAGTCTGGGAACAATATTTAACTATGTGTGCCCATAATGAACATTTTTTGGAATATCGTGAAATTGTCAGAGAGCAAATTGAAAAACAATTAGCAGAATATTTAGCGCAAAAAACTCAATTGGCTGCGAGTCGGGATAAATCATTAGTACTGTGAACTGGATTGAGTATTAGATATTAATTTAATCGCATTTCATTCTTTAGCCTAAAGCGATCGCACTAACCCCAGATTCTCTTCTTTTTAACTCACTTTAAAGAGTTTTTCTTTCAGCAAAGAATCTACAAGCATATCAACTGAGATTTGTTGTTCTTGAGAAACTTCTAGCAATTTTCCCATTAAATTTTCTTCGACAGAAACT
The DNA here is from genome assembly GCA_039190385.1 of Cyanobacteria bacterium P01_F01_bin.143. Taxonomy (GTDB): domain Bacteria; phylum Cyanobacteriota; class Cyanobacteriia; order Cyanobacteriales; family Xenococcaceae; genus Xenococcus. Next base: position 11,290 of record JBCCYD010000126.1, read on the forward strand.
AAATAATGTTTGTTTTTTATCTCAACATCAAAATCTACTTCTGGTAGAGCTTCTTCATATTCACCTAGATCGTGAGTATCGAAGAAATCAATCAGTTCTTCAGTTGAATCAAACTGAGGTAATTTTTTTGCTTTACTTTCTGCCATACAATTTCCTCTCTTTTTTTGCCATATCTCTAGCACTTAAAATTAGAGCTTGACTAGACAATTTATATATAAACAATGGCGAGTATCTTACTTGTTTTTTTTATAGTCAGCAGTTTTTTAGCTAATTGTATAGCTTATAATAACATCAAGAAAGAGCAGAGACGAGCTAGAGAAAATATGATCCAGATCTTCATCAGTCACAGTCATTTGGATGAGGCGATCGCCTATAAGTTGGTTACATTCTTATTGGCTGCTCTGGAGCTAAAAGAAGAAAATATTTTATGCCCTTCAAATCCAGACCAAGGATTATCCTACAGTTCCTCTACGATCACTGATCAACTCAAGGAACAACTACGAAACTCAGAAGCTTTGATTATCCTGATAACTGCCGATAGTCTTAATTCGGCCTGGATTCCATTTGAAGCGGGTTCTTTTTGGACAACAGATAAACCAATTATTCCTATTTTGGGGCCTGGTTTAACGGAGAATGATTTGTCTGGCCCTTTAAAAAGTCTGTTGATTATTCCTATAGATGCTAAAGATTCGGAAGATAGGTTGAATAATGCGACAACTCAAATAGCTAAAGAGCTAAATCTTCAGCCAAAGTGGACGAAAAGACGAAATAGTACGTTACGAGAATTTGCCAATTTTCTGAGAGCGTGGCAATCGAAAAGACCTAAGATTGATTTATTGCAACAACAAGAAATTGATGAATTAAAAGCTCAAATCCAAGATTTAGAGCAATCATACAATCAACAATTTGAAGAAAAGAAAAAATTAGATCAAGAAAGAGTGCAATTAGCTCAACAACTAGAACAGAAAGAGCTATCTTATAAACAACAACTTAAGGAAATAGAAGCAACTTATCAAGAAGAGAAAAAAGAATTAGAGCGAGATTATCAAAACCAAAAACAGCAATGGGAGGAATCACTTCAATCACAAATATTTATTCCTATCCTGAAAAGTAGAGATAATAGTAAACCTCCATTACTTGTTCATGATCCAGACCTAGATTCTAATTTAGTCAAATTAGTCAAAGCTGATGATCTATTCTTTCCGGAGCTAAAATTCATCGAGTTAGAAAATGCTTTACCAGGTGCATTATCACCCGCAATAGATCAACCTCTAGTCTTTCAGAATCACTTTATCACACCGTTGATTCCTCTGAAACCTTTACTTCTTGAGTATCTCACGCCAGAAGATTTATTAAGTAAAATCAAATTTCAAAGATTTAAAACTGGAGTTCGTCTGATTTTAGATCTATCTTTAAGTGGTATACAACAAGATCAATCAGTTGAAGAATACCACTTATACAAAGATTATGAACTCAAAGAAAAAAATAGTTTAGGAGATCAACTGCCAGTATTACAAGTTTGGCCCAATTTCCAGAAACGAGATTGGCGAGAATATTACATCTTCTATTATGATGGTGAATTAGCAGAACAAACTTTCAAAATCAAATATCCTCAAGCTAAAAAAGCTCATACTTTTACGCAAGGTTTCGGCACTTTTCAGATCTACAATTCTGAAAAATTTCCTGAGTATTTTCTTTGTACTGATTTTGATAATAATGAAATAGGTTTAATTTTCTTCCAATCTCCAATGGAAATTAGAGATAACAAACATTGGCAGATTGGGGTAGATTTCGGCGCATCTTTCACTAATATTTATGTTAATGCGAATAAACAGGAAATACCACAACTTTTAGACTTAAAAAATTTACAACTTCAGATAACAGATTCAGATAATACAACAAGAATCCCTACTTTGTTTGAATACTTTATTCCAGAATACTTTAATCCTCGTGATGATCCTAAATCTTTACCCCTATCTAGTGTGCTTACTACTAGAAAGAAAGATCTAACAAATACCAGAATGTTACCAATACTAGATTATCGAATTTATACTCCTCAGAATCATACTTTAATCCAGCAAAAAGACTGGATTAAAACTAATCTGAAATGGTCTCTAAGTAATCGTCTTAATAACAAAATGTTCCTTAAACATTTAGCGTTGCACATTTCAGCCTTAGCAGCTTACGAAGGAGTAAATGAAATCCAATGGACTGTTTCTTATCCTTCAGCTTTTTCTAGGGTAGATATTTCTGATTATTCTGATGTCTGGCTTAATGTAATCAAAGAATTAGCAAACTCTACAGGAATCAAGCAAAATCCTCCCGAACTAGGATCAGAAAACTTTCGCACTGATAGTTTAGCAATTGCCCAATATTTTGCCGATATTGAAAACAAAGATTTACTGTCTACAACTTGTATTGAGATTGGAGGGAGAACTTATAATATTTCTATCTGGGAAGAAAATAGTTTGGTTCATCAATGTTCAGTTCAGTTAGCAGGGCAAGATATTTTTTCCCAATTTATCAAATTTAATCCTAAATTTGCTGAAGAAAAATTTGGACTTTATCCTAAAGAATGGCAAGATTTAGGTCCTGGTGTATTTAGTGCCAAGCTAGATGTTTGGTTGCGCTATGAAAGTCAACAATGGCTAGCTAGTAATAGAGCTTTGCAAAGAAGAGATCCTGAGTTTCAAGGATTAATTCGCTTAATGACTATTGGGATTGCTGGGGTATATTATTATGTTGGTATTTTGCTAAAAGTTCTTTACTTAGAAGAAAAATATAAACAGGACAGAATTACTCCGGTTTATATTGGAGGTAATGCTTCACGCTTTTTAAATTGGCTAGACGACAGAGGAAAATTTGATGAAAATTCCGAAATTAATGAATTGTTTAGTCGTATGTTAAGTAAAGCTTCTGGTTTTGAAGATACAGAAGAAATAACTTCTTTAAGTTGTAACCCAAA
>JBCCYD010000127.1:0-14198 GCA_039190385.1 Cyanobacteria bacterium P01_F01_bin.143
GTTAAATATTAGTAAATTTACTTATCAACTTCTAGATGAATTATTATACATGGGAAAAACCAACCTATTTTTCTAATTTAAAACTGCGTCAAAACCATTAAAATTTAGAATTAATTTGGCAAATACTTTATTGAACTGTTCGTATGATTTTTAATGGAGAACAGAATGTTTGATGATTTACTACCACCATTAAATGAGCATAATTTGCCCTATCCTGATACAATTCACCCCATTGTGGTGCATTTTGTGATTGCAATGGTTCTTTTCGCTTTTTTTTGCGATGTTACAGGCTATTTTACCCGTAATTATAAACTCTATGAAGTGAGTTGGTGGAATATGTTTGTCGCTACTATCGCCATTTTTATTGCTATTATATTTGGGCAAATAGAAGCAGGTTTATCACTTGCCTATGATGCTGTGGAACCAATCCTGAATCTTCACACTTTAATTGGTTGGTCGCTATCGGGTATTATCGCAGCGATCACAAGTTGGCGTTATGTACTGCGCGAAAAAAACCCGCAAAGGTTACCCGTTGCCTATTTAGGTATTGGTTTGCTTCTGACTTGTCTGGTATTCTTTCAAGTGTACTTAGGTGATGAATTAGTCTGGGTTTATGGACTACATACAACTGAAGTTGTTGAGGCTGCTAAGGAGGGATTACTGTAATGTACTCTGAAGCGATTGAACAGTTAGATTTGGGAGCTAATGGCTTACCCTATGCGATACCGATTCACCCTAACTTAGTACATCTAACGCTAGGACTATTTATTATTGGAATAGCTTTTGATATTGTGGGAGTCTTCTTTGCTTTCGAAAAACCCCTCTTCAAATATTTAGCAATTTCAACTACTCGCTCAAACCTTTTTGATGTCGGTTGGTACAATATGCTAGCTTCCTCAATAATTACCTTTTTTACGGTAGCAGCAGGTTTTTACGAAATCATATTGGTAGATTCTCCCCCGCCCATCGATAGTGTCTGGGGCTTAAACGCGATAGAGACTATGTTGTGGCATGGCATAGGCGGTGTGTTACTACTTGCTTTGATCGTAGGTATGACGATCTGGCGAGGTTTTCAGCGTTATATTTGGCGCAACGATACTAGCAGACAAGTACAGTGGAGCTATTTATTAGCAGGATTATTTATTATGTTCCTGATGTATGTACATGGTACTCTGGGTGCACAACTAGCTGCCGAATTTGGAGTTCATAATACGGCAGGTCATTTACTAAGACTAGGACAAGACCCAGATATATTACTGAGATGAGGTATAGTTGTGAAGTTTCGAACTATTTTAGCTTTAGTCGCGATCACTATTGTTCTAGGATTTATCAGTCTTTGGGTGGGTCAATTATCCTATTCTTGGTTGCCTCCTCAAGCTTCTGTTGAATCCCAACTAGTAGATAATCTATTTAGTTTTCTAGTTACTATCGGAACCTTTATCTTTTTTGGGGTTACCGGTACGATACTCTATTCAGCATTCTTTCATCGCGCAGGAAGATATGATACCAGCGATGGTCCTCATATTGAGGGCAATGTAACATTAGAAATTGTCTGGACGACGATTCCTTTTCTGCTGGTTGTGTGGATTGCGATCTATAGCTACCAAACTTATCAGGAAATGGGAATCACCGGCCCAATGGAAATGGCACATCTACACATGCTAGAGACAATCCCTGCTGCCTATGCCGAAGCTTTAGAAGAGACGGGCGAGCCGATGAGCAAACCGATGACTAATATCGAAGTAGAAGCGAAACAATGGTCTTGGGTGTTTCGTTACCCAGAGCAAAATATCACTAGTACAGAGCTGCATTTACCAGTCAATCGCCGCGCCCATTTAGACTTGCGATCGCCAGATGTCATCCATGGTTTCTATATTCCCGCTTTTCGTGTTAAGCAAGATATTATTCCCCATCAAAGTACCGATTTTGAATTTACCCCTATTCTTATAGGGAAATATCGTCTCCGTGATTCCCAATATAGTGGGACCTACTTTGCCGCTATGCAAGCAGACGTAGTAGTCGAATCAGTAGAAGATTATCAAAATTGGTTAGCACAAACAGCTCAAACAGAGCCTTCTGTTGCTCCTAACCGAGCAGCTCAAGAATATGCCCGTAGAGATCAAACGGCTTGGGCAACGATTGTCCCAGCTGAAGCACCAGTAGTTAATTATCATCCTTAAAATAATCGCAATTAGCAATTAGCAATTAGCAATTAGCAATAACTAAACATGACTCAACTTGCATCAGACCCCTCATCAAAAGAAGTAAATTTACCCGAAATACCCCCTAATTGGCGTCGCTATTTTAGCTTTAGTACAGATCATAAAGTAATCGGTATTCAGTACACCGTTACTGCCTTTTTCTTCTTTTTGCTTGCTGGCATTTTTGCCATGATAATGCGGGGAGAATTGATCACTCCCGAACCTGACTTAGTTGATCGGACAGTGTATAATGCCTTGTTTACTATGCATGGCACAATTATGCTGTTTGGTTGGATGTTTCCTGTGCTAGCTGGATTTGCTAATTATTTAGTGCCGCTAATGATTGGGGCTAGGGATATGGCTTTTCCCCGTCTCAACGCCGCCGCATTCTGGATGATTCCTGTAGTCGGGCTCTTATTTATTCTGAGTTTTCTAGCTCCTGGAGGCCCAGCTCAAGCAGGTTGGTGGTCCTATCCACCTGTGAGTGTGCAAAATCCTAGTGGACAATTGTTGAATGGTGAATTTATTTGGTTATTAGCGGTTGCACTCTCTGGGGTTTCCTCGATTATGGGGGCAGTTAATATTGTCACTACTATCGTGCGGATGCGTTGTCCGGGTATGGGCTGGTTTAAAATGCCAGCTTTTGTTTGGACAGTCTTTGCAGCACAAGTTATTCAGCTTTTTGGGCTACCGGCTCTAACTGCTGGTGCAGTTATGCTACTGTGCGATTTAAGTTTTGGGACAACCTTTTTCGATCCTACTCAGGGCGGCGACCCCGTCTTATTTCAACATTTTTTCTGGTTTTACTCCCATCCCGCAGTTTATGTGATGGTTTTGCCAGTATTTGGTATTTTTTCAGAAGTGTTACCTGTCTATGCTCGAAAGCCCCTATTTGGTTATAAAGTAGTCGCTGTTTCTTCCCTGATTATTACAGGACTAGGTGCCGTTGTTTGGGTACATCACATGTTTGCTAGTGGCACTCCTGATTGGATGCGGATGTTGTTTATGTTTTCTACTATGCTAATTTCCGTTCCTACAGGAATTAAAGTTTTTGCTTGGGTAGCGACAATTTGGAATGGGAAACTCCGTCTCAGTACACCAATGTTATTTGCCTTGGGTGGTCTAGTTAATTTTGTTTTTTCGGGGATTACAGGGATTATGCTCTCTGCTGTTCCCGTTGATATTCATGTCAATAACACCTATTTTGTAGTGGGACATTTTCATTATGTAATTTACGGCGCGATCGTTTTTGGTATTTATGCTGGTATCTATCATTGGTTTCCCAAGATGACGGGCAGAATGTATTATGAAGGGCTAGGAAAACTGCATTTTTGGTTAACTTTCTTGGGTACTACCCTTAATTTCTTACCGATGCATCCTTTAGGATTAATGGGAATGCCGAGAAGAGTTGCTTCTTATGATCCTCAATTTGCTTTTTGGAATGTCTTAGCAAGTATTGGAGCTTTTTTGTTAGGTATGTCGACAATTCCTTTCTTACTCAATATGTTTGCTTCTTGGATTGCGGGGGAAAAATCGCCCGATAATCCCTGGCGAGCAATTGGTTTAGAATGGTTAGTCTCTTCCCCGCCTGATGTGGAAAATTTTGAAGAACTTCCCATAGTCATAGCAGAACCCTATGGTTATGGAAAATCAGAGCCATTGACCGAGAATATGGGTTAGTTAGATCAAAGATAAATCATAAAATTATCAAAAAAATACTTAAATCTATGACTACTTTAGAACCTATTTTAGAAAAAACGGAATTGCATTCTGCTAGCCATGCAGCAGAAGCTGAACATCATGATGAAGCTGGCAATAGTATGTTTGGCTTTATCATCTTTTTGCTTTCAGAAAGTATTATTTTTCTGAGCTTTTTTGCTGGCTATATTCTCTATAAAACGACTGTTACCGATTGGTTACCTGCGGGAGTAGAAGGCTTAGAAGTCAGAGAGCCTGCAATCAATACAGTCATCTTAGTTTCTAGTAGTTTTGTAATTTATATCGCGGAAAAATATCTGCATCGCGAGAATCTTTGGGGTTTTCGCTTTTTTTGGCTACTAACTATGGCAATGGGTAGCTATTTTCTCTATGGACAAGCTGTCGAGTGGCAAGGTCTGGAGTTTGGTTTTACCTCTGGGGTTTTTGGAGGAACTTTTTATCTTCTTACTGGTTTTCATGGCTTACATGTTTTTACAGGGGTGTTGTTACAAGCGATTATGCTAATTCGTTCTTTTATCCCTGGCAATTACGAAGAAGGACAATTTGGAGTTGAGGCTACCTCACTTTTTTGGCATTTTGTTGATGTAATTTGGATTATTTTGTTTGTTCTAATCTATATTTGGCAATAACAAATCATCTTAAACATTAAATTATCAATATTTTATCTCGTCTTTATCTCTTTTTTAGAATTGTTGAATAAAGATTTTACTATGGCAAAAGATATTTTTTATGATGCTGTAAAAAAAGCCTTAGAAAAAGATGACTGGATAGTCACCCACGATCCCTATCGTTTACGCTACGGGATTGTTGATGTTTATATCGATTTAGCGGCCGAAGAAGCGATCGCTGCGGAAAAGGAAGGGATTAAAATAGCAGTAGAAGTAAAAAGTTTTGCCGGTGGTTCTGACATTTCCGAGTTTCATACTGCCTTGGGTCAGTTCCTAAATTACCGCATTGCTTTAGAAACCTCTGAAGAGCCTGAAAGAATTCTTTATTTAGCTGTTCCCAAAGATGTTTATCAAACTTTTTTACGCTTTGAACCAGCAAAAACAGTGATTAATCGCTACAAGGTGTTGCTTATTGTTTACAATCCCTATCAAGAGGTGATCGAGCAATGGATCAAATAGATAACTACCGTCAGATTATTTGTCAGTTTCTTCAAGATTTTGCAGAAGGAGATCCAGAAGCGCAATTGATCTTTGATGAAAAACGCGATCGCTATTTAGTAATGCATGTTGCTTGGCGTAATGAATATCGGATCTATGGTTGTGCGATGCAATTAGACCTCATCGATTGCCAAGTATGGATTCAAAATAATAGTACTGAAATATATGTCGATCGCGAATTAATTAAACGAGGTATCGCTGCAGAAGATATTATCTTAGGTTTTCGTTCTCCTAGCGTTCGCAAAAAAATAGCATTGATCTTAAACAATAAGGAATAAAAGAGTATAAATAAAATTATGATTATCGACGACCAAATTTACGATGTAGTTATTGTCGGAACTGGTGCAGGGGGCGGGACATTAGCTCGCAAACTAGCAGAAGCTGGAAAAAAAATTCTCGTACTTGAACAAGGAGAGTTTTCCGAAAAAGAAAGTTCTGAGCTAGTAGAAGTAGAAGTTTTTAAAAAAGAAGATTATCACACTCCTGAAAATTGGTACGACAATGGAGGAGAGCCTTTTCAACCTCAAAGCTTTTACTCTGTTGGAGGCAATACCAAAATCTATAGTGGAGCGCTAATGCGTCTGCGGGAACGTGATTTCGAGCAAATCGAACATAAAGACGGAATTTCTCCAGAATGGCCTCTAAAGTATCAAGATTTTGAACCCTATTACACTGAAGTAGAAAAGATTTATCGTGCTCACGGTAAAGTTGGTGACGATCCAACAGAACCACCAAGAAGTGAAGACTATCCATTTCCCCCAGTGGAACGCATTCCGCAAATTCAAGAAATTAGCGATCGCCTATCAAAATATGGACTGCATCCTAACTATTTAGCGATCGGTATTCGAGCTGATGGACTACGCAGTGATTCGGAAGATACAGGAGTTAGTCCCGCAATTCAAGCTGGTCATGATATTACTCTCAAAACATCGGCTAAAGTTGTCGCTTTACATACTAATCCCTCGGGAACAGAAGTAAAAGCAGTTGAAGCGACGATTAAAGGACAATCTTATCTATTTATCGGTCATATTACTGTTGTAGCCTGCGGAGCAATTAATTCTGCTGCTTTGTTATTGCGATCGGCTAACGAAAAACATCCCCAGGGATTAGCTAATAGTTCCGATTTAGTAGGCCGCAATTTTATGAAACAACTAATGACAGTAATTTTACAGCAATCTCCTCAGCCTAATTCAGGATTATTTCAACGCAGTCTTTACATCAACGATTTTTATTGGGGCGACCAAGATTTTGATTATCCTATGGGTCATATTCAAGATTCGGGGGGCATTCTACAAGATGTTATTTTTTCTGAGTCACCGCCTATTTTATCGGTTGCTGCCAAACTAATGCCCGGATTCGGGTTAAAGCAATTGGCTAAACGTTCCTTAGGATGGTGGTTACAAACTGAAGATCTACCTGACGTTAATAATCGCGTTACTGTCAAAGGAGAAAAGCTATATTTAAACTATAATCCTAATAATTTAGAAGCCCACGATCGCCTTTTGTATCGTTGGCAAGAAATTCTCAAAGCTACAGATAAACAATCACGGGGTATTCATCCCTATGGCGGTGCTACTATTTCTGTTGTTGCCCATCAATGCGGTACTTGTCGCTTTGGTGAAGATCCCAAGTCTTCTGTACTAGATCTAAATTGTCGCACTCATGATCTTAATAATCTTTATGTCGTAGATAGTAGTTTTTTCCCTTCTAGTGCCGCTGTCAGTCCTGCCCTAACAATTATTGCCAATGCTCTCAGAGTTGGTGATCATTTGATTGAAAGATTGAATTAGGATGAAATAAGTAGTACTGCGATCGCCTATGACTACTATAGACACAATAGAATTAAATCATTTTATTCATCAAAGTCCTTGACTAAATCACCGGTAGATATTTTTGAAATCAAGTAGCTATATAAATTTTTTTTATTGCTATGTATTTTGTAATACAGAATAATTAACTATTGAAGTGATAAGTATTTCCTAGAACTGTTGTGATCTTTATAAACGAATTTATTAAATTAGGATTAAGCAATGTTAAATAATGGTGTAATGTTCCAATTTTTCAGTTGGTTTCTGCCAACAGACGCAAGTATTCAAGGAAATAATCCGCTTTGGGTCTTTTTGGAAAATCAAGCTGAGAACTTGAGTAAAGCAGGGATTACAGCAGTTTGGATTCCCCCTGTCTATAAAGGTTGGGGCGGTATTGGCAATAACACGGCTGGAACGGTAGGGTATGATGTATACGACCACTTCGATCTCGGTGAGTTTGATAACAATAACGAATTTGGTATTTCAACTCCAAAGAGAACTAAATATGGAGATAAATCGCAACTTAAATCAGCGATTGATAAACTACACGACAATAGTGTTCAAGTGTATGCAGATGTAGTTATAAATCATAAATTTGGTGGTAACGCTGATGGCACTTTTTGGCAGGCAGTTCGTGTAGAGCTAGAAGATAGAAATTATCTAAGGTTTGGGAATGGTTTTGAAGAGGGAATTATTGATATTGAAGCCTATACAACATTTAACTTCCCTGCTAGATCTGGTAAGTATTCAAGTTTTGAATGGCGAGTATGGCATTTTGATGGGTTTGATAGTGTTGACAAAATTAGGCAGAATGGTGCTGAATGGGATCAAAATGATGAGAGTAGACCTTACTTATATTTTCCACTATTTAACGAGCCTGGATGGGAGCCTGCTGAAAAGAGCTTTGAGGATTGGGTTTCTCTCGAAAAAGGTAACTATGATTATCTAACCGGTAACGATCTCGACTATGGCAGGTTTGATGTTCAGGAAGAAATAAAGTACTGGGGTAGATGGATTACTCAAGAGCTTGATCTTGACGGATTTCGTATTGATGCTGTTAAACACATTAGTGCTGACTTTATTAGAGAATGGATTGGTGATGTTAGAGCCAGTACGAGTAAAAATTTATTTACAGTAGGAGAATATATTGCAGGTGATACACCTCCTCTTCATAGTTATATAAACCGTGTTAGCGCTACGGGATCTTTTCCTCAAAGTATTAGTGTGCTCGATTTTCCGTTGCGCTTTAAGTTCAATAATGCAAGTTTTGCTAATGAAAATTACTCTCTGCCAGATTTAAATCGAGGAACATTAATGGCAGAACAACCAGCATTAGCTGTTACATTTGTTGAAAATCACGACTATGAATATGGAAGGGCTCTAGACTCACATGTTCAAGATTGGTTTAAGCCTCTTGCTTATACTTATATTCTACTGAGAGATAAAGGTTATCCTTGCGTATTTTTTGCCGATTATTATGGCTCAGATCCAAGCTCTGAATATAATGTCTATCCTTCTGGCCAAAACTATATTGATATTTTGCTGAAATTACGTTCTCAATTTGCTCTTGGAGAAGAACGGTATTTTGAGAAAAGAAACATAGTCGGATGGATTAGAAATGGTTTTGTTCCAGGTTCTAAAGGGGCAATGGCTGCTGTCATTAGTAATGCGCCAGGAGGAACAGTACAATCTATTCGGATGGACACAGGTCGCATGAACAAGAAATTCTACCATTTCGCCACACTAAAACTGTTTGAGGGTGAATTTGTCGTTGCCAGAGGTCCCTATAGTCTTTTTGGTGATCGCGCTGGAGAAATTTGGACTGATTCTTCAGGGTTTGGAGAATTTTTGGCAGAAGGCAGAACGGCATCTATTTGGCTCGAAGAAGATGCCGTTTTAGACTAGTCCAAAAGAAATTTATTTGTCTAAACTATTTTCTCTTTGTTAATTACAGCGATCGCAGTTTCTAGTAAAATTGAAGGAATTGCGGTCGCTATCTATGAGTATCATCAAAATCCTCAGCATCAAAAAGCTTATCTTAAAATTTTAAATTTTCACTTGGTTCTTAATGAGTTAACCAGAAGACAAATTTCATTTTTATAATTGTCAAAATAAATCATAATCGAATTGCTCGGCAGTTTCGCTACCATCAACAAGTTGCTTTAAATAATCAAATAAGGTATCTTTCCCTGTCTCAGGAGTTGCATCAGCATCATAGAGTCCTGTCTCAGAATTGAGTACTAACATTGATTCTGTTGCATAATAATGTCCGATTCTTGCCAATTCAGCTTTTGCAGCTAATGGAGGTATCACCTTTGCGATCGCATCTAAAAACTTCGCTGCCCCACTTAATAATGAAGCAGGGACACTCTTAAAGCGTGGCTTAGAGTCAAGTATTTTAAAAAGATATTCACCTTGTTCTAAAAGTGTTATTGCGGGCCCTGGTCCGCCAATCGGCAAAATTTTGTTTTGAAGTGAAGTATTTTTGAGACAATCTGTAATATATTGTGCCAAATCAGCATCACTAATTGGTTTGCAAGCAGTCAATGTGCCATCTCCAAAAAGAAGAAATGGCTTTCCTTTCTTAACTCTGTCTACTTGCCCAACAAGCGATTTAAAGAATGCGGTTGGTCGAACTATAGAATAAATCAAACCAGATTCAATCAAAGCTTTTTCAAAGGCAAGTTTAGCATTTTGAAATTCTAAGAGTGGTTTTTGTACACAGATTGCTGATAATAGCACCATCTGTTTTACCCCAGATTCTTTAGCTAAGGAGAGAACATCCATATTTGCCTGATAGTCAATAGCCCAAGTATCACGGGGTTCTCCTGTCCGTGACGCTATGCATGATACTACTGCATGAAACTTTCGATTATGGAAAACTTGTTCAGCAAGGAATTTAGGATCTGTAACATCACCGAAGCAAACTTCAGCACCCGCTAAAAGACGAGTAGTTTTTTCTTGCGATAATTTACCTTTAACACCAGCTTTTGACCGAGCAATACAGACAACCTCGTAACCTCGACCCACCAATGCAGCTACGGTGGCACGACCAATAGTACCTGTTCCTCCTAGTACTAGAATGCGATGTTTCCCAGGTTCACTGGAATCTGTCACAGATGACGAATACTGTTCTGTAGGATCGCAACCTTCCATTCATAACTCCTAGCTGATGACTGTACCATAAGTGGTGTATAGCGCTTTTTATATCAATCAAAACATTACCGAAAATTACGTATCAATGTCAACTTCTTATTAACCGTAATTTTTCCTCGTTAGCGATCATTTGATTGAGAGATTGAATTAGAATAACGAGGTATTAACAGAAGCTTCCCAATTTCAGCAATAGTTAAGCAATGACAGTAATCAGCGATCGCAAAAACATCCTCGTCGATTTAATCAATCGTTATAAAAATCAAGTAGATTTCCTCATCATCCGTCTCGAATCCTCAGAAGGGACAGATATTTCCCTAAGAAAAGAGCGAGTTGAAACTCTCAGCGAAAGTATTTCCCTCGGAGGACAAGTCAGAGCTTGCTACAAAGGAGGTTGGGGCTTTGCCGCTTTCAATGATCTTGCCAACTTAAAAGAACGCATTGAAGAAGCAGTGGCTGCCGCTAGAATTATTGGTGATGAGGAAACGGTCTTGGCTGAAGTATCATCAATACAAACAGTCTGTTCTTTGCCCCTAACAGGAACTGATCCGCGCCATATATCTTTAAGTCAGAAAAAAGCTTTATGCGATCACTATAATGAAATTCTTCGCAGCTACAGCGATCGCATTACCTCAACCTCCGTCAGCTATAGCGACAGCTATCACAATATTATTCTTGCCACTTCTGAAGGCAGTCTAATTGAGCAATCCTGGTCAGATCTAGAAATGCGCTACTCCGCGATCGCTCGTCAAGGAGAAATTGTCCAAACGGGCAGAGAAACTACAGGCTCTCGTAAGGGTTACGAAGATTTAACAAATTTAGATCAGCAAGTAATTGGCGCAGCCCAACGCGCGATCGATGCCCTATCTTTACCAAGCATCAAAGGCGGCACCTACCCCGTAGTAATTGACCCTATTTTGACAGGATTATTTGTCCATGAGGCCTTTGGTCATCTCTCTGAAGCCGATATGACCTACGAAAACCCCGATTTACTAGAAGTTATGAGCATGGGAAAACGCTTTGGTGCAGAATCATTACAAATCTACGATGGTGCAGCTCCTGAAGGACATCGCGGTAGCTATTATTACGATGATGAAGGAACCCCTGCTACCACAACTCAATTAATTAAAGATGGTGTTTTAGTCGGACGCTTACATTCTCGTGAAACAGCAGGAATTTTGGGCGAAACAGCTACAGGAAATGCTCGTTGTCTCAATTATCATTATCCGCCTCTAGTTCGGATGACCAACACTTGGATTGGTCGAGGAAATACTCCCGTAGCAGATTTATTCCAGAATATCACTGAAGGAGTTTATGCTCGTAATTGGCTCGGCGGCATGACAAATGGAGAGATGTTTACCTTCAGTGCTGGGGAAGCTTGGCTAATCCGCGACGGAAAAATCGCAGAACCAGTGCGAGATGTTACTTTATCAGGCAATGTCTTTAAAACTCTCGCAAACATTGAGGCGATCGGCGATGATTTTTATTGGGATGAATCTGGTGGTTGTGGCAAAGGCGGACAAAGTGGCTTACCAGTTGGTTGTGGTGGTCCTAGCTTGCGAATTCAAGATATAGTGGTTGGTGGAGAAAGTATTTAGCCGACAATATCATTTGCTTCTCAAAACAGTAACGCTCAAGCAATACTAACTAAGGTTTTTCCTCATATCAATCGATAAAATTCAGAGCAGCAATAGATTAAGCTTATTTACTTACTCCCTACTTTCCCAATCGAGGAAATATTAGCTTTCGAGTTGAGCGTTACTGTGTTTTCTAGACGAGACAGATGTAGTATTTAACAGCTGTTTTGGCCTCCTTTTTATTGAACGTGGACAAGAGCTGTACTCTTCTGTCAGGGAAGCTCTTTCATTAGCTTCTAGTATCAAATTATCATGACTTTGTTTTGCTCCCTCATAAAAGCTACATAACTTTACAAAGTTGACATAATTAAAAATTAAGAGCCATGTTTAAACCTACATTAATTGTTAAAAACTAATGTAGGCTAATAACTTACTAATTGAAGATACAAAGTGACACTAACTAGCTTTATACCAAGTTATATCACGACCTTTAGTCGCCCAGAACATTTGGTGAATTTTTTGAACTGCATCCATCAATTCATTTGCATGATCAAGGCTTACTTCAACTTTGCAAGCAGAACATAATTTAGCTGCTTTCCAGAAAGTATCATGAAGCTCAGGATATTTTTCAAGATGTACTGGTTTGAAGTAATCTGTCCAGAGAATCAAGATATCCTCTTTGGTTTTTTGTGCTTGCTCTTCCTTGATAGCAATGAAGCGCGAAAGAGTGTTTTGATAAGCCGCAGTAGCAACTGCATCACTAGCATCAGGTACTTCTAGAGCAAGAATTTTCTTAGTCATAGATAGTACTGCTTCAGCTGTAATACGGGCAGCAGCAGGATCGTAAACACCACAAGGTCCATCACAATGAGCGTGAACTTCTGGTGCAGGAAACCAATTTTTGATCTTAGTAATCGCTTGTTTCAACATAGTACTTATGATTTCTCTGTTTATAGGCAATGATTTGAGAGATCATTGACGGTAAATTACTTGAAGATGAAGATGATAAGATATTGTAAACAGTTACATTACAATATTTTTTACTTATGTCTCTCACCTCGATATAGCTTAGTGTGGCTTGGGGGGCATTTGCAAGAAGAAACAATTGCGAATCACGAATTCTTAGATTATTTTTAACATTCTGAATATAATTTAATCTAGACTATAAGTCCCTACTACAAAAATTCAATGCGCTTATTCACAACTTTAGCGATCGCAGTTTTTTCTTTCCCAATGATGATCTCGACAACATCGAGACATATCGCGATCGCAGCAGAATTAGCAGAAATTCAAAAGCGTGGTCACATTACGATTGCGGTTAAAGATAATCTACGGCCTTTAGGTTATAAAGATAGTCAAAATAATATTATTGGCCTAGAAATTGACATTGCGCGTCGTTTAGCCGCAGATATTTTGGGAGACCAAGATTCTGTAAAGTTAGTCCCAGTTAATAATCAAGATCGTCTGAAAGTCGTAATTGATGATCAGGTTGATATCGCGATCGCTAGAGTTACCGACACCTCATCGCGCCGTCGCATTGTTGATCTTAGCCCCTACTATTATCTCGATGGCACAGGAATCATTACCAAAGATATTACATTTGCTAAAGCCAATGACCTAATGACAGGTACAATTGCGTTACTATACAATTCGTCTACTATTGCCGTAATTCGGAAACGATTACCCCAAGCAAAGCTAGTAGGAGTCGCATCCTATCAAGAAGCCTTAGACTTGTTAGAGTCAGGGAAAGTTAATGCTTTTGCGGGCGATCGAACCGTTTTGGCAGGTTGGGAACAAGAATATTCCCAATATCGATTGCTACCAGAGCGATTATCAGGTGAGCCTTTGTGTATCGTCATGCCCAAAGGATTACAATATAAATCCTTACGTAGTGAAATTTACAATGCTCTTTTGGATTGGCGGAAATCAGGATGGTTACAAGAAAGAATTGAATATTGGGGTCTACCCTAGACAAATTATCATTTAGCAGTTAGCAGTTTTTACTTTAAGATTAGTTAATAAATAAAATAATAAAAATTTCACTATGGATGACAATTTACCTTTAGTTTATATTTCCACGTTGCTGGCAATTTTATTAGTTGCCGTATTTTTCGTTGGAAAAGAAGTAATTAAAATTCGTCTTTCCGAAAATAAATTTGGTAAGTTGCAAAAAAAACTTAAAGAGCAAAAAGGAACAGCCAAAGAATATTATGAATTAGGTAGCTTATATCTTGACAAGAAACTTTTTGTGCAATCTTTGACTCTTTTTCAAAAGGCCTTAAAGGATAAGGAGATAGAGACAGAAAACAAAGCATTAGTTTACAATGCCATAGGTTATGCTTATTTTGCTCAAGAACAATATGATATTGCTATTCGTCAATACAAAGAAGCTTTAAAAATTTATCCAGAATATGTAATTGCTTTAAACAATTTGGCTAATGTCTATGAAAAGAAACAAATGATTGTTAAGGCAGTGGAAACCTATGAAAAAGCCTTTAAATATGAACCAGACAATAAAATAGCAAAACGCCGTTTAGAGTCTCTCAAAAAACGTTTAGTAACCTCCGACTCTGA
>JBCCYD010000128.1:0-14192 GCA_039190385.1 Cyanobacteria bacterium P01_F01_bin.143
GAAATAATTATTTCTTTATATCTAGCTATTTTTACTGATACTAATGGAGAATTTATTTAAGAAATTTAATTATGTTTTAAAGTTAACCTGATAAGGTATCTTCGACCAATAAATCTCAAAAATTAATTAAAAATCCGATTTATTGAGCCTTTATCGACAAAATACTACAAAATACGAATAGTCTTTTGTTTACAATAACCGTTAATAAGTTGTTGTTTTTCTCTGCAATAACAAAGGCAATAAAGAGCCGAGGATAATTCCTATTCCAGCACAGATAGCGAGTAATACTCCCACAGGAATTTGAATTGATTGCCAAACAAAAAATTTGACTGAAACTAATTGGATATTCTGAATCGAAAAAATCGCGATCGCGCTTACCCAAATAGCTAAAATCAAAGAACTCACAAAATTAGCAAAAATCTTCATTACTTATTACTTATTACTTATTATCTCGATCCTGCGAAGACAGGACTCATTACTCACTGTACTCCGATCGCCCTTCCTCCAGAACCAAAGATAATCGGATCTTCTGTTTTATGTGGTTCCCAGCCAACCTGAAAGCCCTGCTCCCAAGCTTGTTCTCTCGCAACACGAAAAGAAGAAAAACTATCAGGACGGACAATAAAAGCTAAATAATCCTGTTGTGCATCTAACTCCGCCAATACTTGATTAAACTTAGAATCAGCAAGATTAAACTCTTCAGGGTCTTCTCCTAATTTATTGGGAATTGGATCATAACGCATCGTAAAACTCCGTGCATCCACCATTTTTACATCGTAAAACTCCGTTTGAGTACGAAAATTAATCAAACGATTAGCTCTATTTTGGATACAGGACTTATAGAAATTCATCCCAGATAAATATTCTGCCGAAGCAGTATCCAAATCAAAATCAGGTTTATTACAAGAAGGTAAATTTCCCACGACAGTATCCATGGCTTCGCCCACCTGTCGATCATCGAGATAGGTTACTCTACTATCACGAATTTCAAAAAAATGGGCTGTTTTTTTCGTATCCGAAGCCAAAGGAGTCTGGACAATAGAATCAGCTTCTACGGCAATCAGAGTTACAAAAAGACTAATAAACATTAGTACGCCCACAGTATTAGTCAAAATATCCAGAAAAGAATCTAAATTTTGATCTGGCTTGGAATTATGGCGTCTTCTTCTATTTCTCATATTTTTAAGATCAAATATTAACTATTAACTTATTCTGGAATTTTTAGTTGCCAATTGGCATCAATCGGTTCATAACCAATATCAATTTTTGCGCCTTCTATCCGGTTTCTCACTAAATTAAAAGTATCAATACCATTGGCCCTCACAGCAACAATGAGATATTCGCGATCGCGGTTTTGCTCTACCTGGGCAAGCAATTTGGTCATAGCCGAATTAGGCTTATCTAACTGTTCTAGGCTGACAAACTCTTCTCCTGGATAAATTATCACCCCATCAGCTTTACACTCAATATAACGAGGATTCTTGGTTTTATTAACTCCATTTTCTTCCTCAGTTCTCGCCACAATAGTGACTTCTTGTTTATTCAAAGCCTGAGTTGTCAAAACAATAATCAACAGAATGAGAGTCCCAATCGTACAAGCTAAAATAGAAAGAAAAGGAAATAATTCGACTTCGGTATTCTGCCGAGAAATACTACGCCTACGCATCAATTTATTTGTTTAATAATTAAATCTAGTTTTATCTGACTACTGATTGCCATTGCGACTTCCTTGGATTTGATCTTTCTCCAATAGAGTAAGTCGCTTTTGCATTTGCTCGATAACTTTTGTTAACTCTGAAGTATTTTTTCCAGAATTCATATTGCGATCTCTCTGTACTAATGGCTGTTGAGAATTGACGATGTTACTCGCAGTTTGGTCTAGAGAGGTAACACTAGTTTCAAAAGCTTGGGTAGCTTTTTCCAATTTTTCTGTTATTTCCTTAGCTTGATTGTTAAGACCATTAGAAATCAAAGAGTTTTTATTTTTAATCTCTTCAACAACTGATTTGATCTGAGTAATTACCTGACGATTTGCCTGTTGTTGTTGGGCAAAAAACTCCATAAATTCTTGGCGATCTTTACTGGCTAGTTCTCTGACTTCATCTACTTGTGAGATTACTTGCGAACTAACATTATGCACTTTGCCAATTTCTCTTAAAAATCCTTCAGTTAAGGAATTCGCCGCTTTTTCAGCATAGGAATGGGCTGGAGCAATTAATTTTTCAGGATTAGGAAAATGTTGGTTAATAGCATCTTCTACTAGGTGAGAGATCATCTCTTCATTAATACTTTGATTCTTTTCTCTTAGTCTAGGAAGTAATTTGTCGTTAATAAAGATATCAATTCTTAGTAATAAACGAGATTCGTAACGTTCTATCAATACTAGAGGAATCATCACTAAAACACTGAGAAATAAGGCCAAAAGAGTAGTATCGAAAGCTACTGCCAAACCACCGGTGACTGTTCCAATTCCGGCTTTGATTTGTTCGACATCTCCTGCGTCTTGAAGAAACCCAGAAAAACCATTAACTGCTTTACTAATCCCGACTACTGTACCAATAAAACCTAAAAGAGGAATTGCCCAAACTAAAATTCTCGGTACAGAATAAGATGATTCGGAAGCAGTTTGATAAAAAGATGAGTCATCAAGAGCAAATTCTGTAGCCTTATTGCGATCGCCAGTTTTAATATAAGCATTGAGTACTCGACTGCAACGAGTAGCAATTAAACTACCATCAACTGCTAATCTTTCTTGAAGATTTAGGACTTCTGGTGCTCCCGGATTTTCTAAGGGAATATGTTCAGCAATCCAAAGTTTAGTTAGGGAACGATATTCTGGTTTTAATTTGAGGAATTTTAAAACTGTTGTGGCAATGACCATGGCCGCTAAAATCATGACCAGGATTTGGGTAAATCCTCTTTCATATAAAAGTGTTCCAATTGCCGATCCTCGAAAGGGAATGAGGATACCATAGGCGATTGCTACGATGACAGCCGCGATCGCAGAAACGAGAAAAAACCCTACTTCTAGTTCTTGTCGCTTCGAGTTACGATTACGTGGTTGACTGGGAAAATTATGAGATTTTTTAGTAGAATTTTTCATGCTAATAGAATTTAATGGAAAGAACAGATTTCTTTTTCTGCTGTTTTATTAATTATCCTAATTTTTCTGAGAATTACTTGCTAATGAAAGCCCAGATTAATGATATTTATTGATTTTTTATAAGCTATAGTTTAAAATTTTCAATTGATGCTTAAGCAAAGTATAGTACGAAGATTTTATTATGTAAATTTGTCGATATAATCTTCAACCAAATATTATAAAGGGGCAAAACTTGATGAAGTCTTTATGAAAATCTAGGTATTATGAGGGAGTATCAGCTCAAAATCTTTGTTTGCTCTCCTTGGGATACAATCATTTACAATAAATTCTATCTTTAGCAATAATTTAACCTTCTGACTTATAAAAAAATTATGGGAAATAAATTGATTAAACTAGCATTCACTTTGATGATATTTTTGGTTACTAGTAGTTGGACTATTTGGGCTGCTCAACCAGCTCTTGCCCAAGAAAATTCTGTTAACTATACCTATAGCGAATTAAGAAATGAAGATTTGTCGCACCGCGATTTCTCTGGAGGGGTATTTGCCGCGGCGGATGTTCGAGGAAGTAACTTTGAAGGTTCTGATTTAAGTAATTCTATTTTGACTAAAGCAACTTTTATTGATACCAATTTATCAGGGGCTGATCTGACTAACTCTTTCATGGATCGGGTTGATCTAAGCAATGCCAATCTAACTAATGCGATTTTGCAAGATATCATCGCAACTAGTACTAACTTTTATAATACCGAGATCACAGGAGCCGATTTTTCTGGAGCAATCATTGATCGTTATCAAAACTATCTTCTTTGTCAAAGAGCAGAGGGCGTTAATCCCACTACTGGTGTAGCAACACGATATAGTTTGGGATGTAAATGAATCAGTAGCTATAATACTTGTGTGAGATAAAGGAAATACTTATGACAACGACGTTCTTTTGTGAATATAAACCTGGTTTAGAGGGAATTCCCGCTACAAAATCTAGCATTTCCTATGTAGATGGTCAGAGTGGAATCTTAGAATATCGCGGTATTAGAATAGAAGATCTCACTGCTGAGAGTAGTTTTTTAGAAACTGCATATCTATTAATCTGGGGCAAACTACCTAACCCAGAAGAACTTAAAGATTTTCAACAAGATATTTTATATCATCGTCGAATTAAATATCGGATTCGGGATATGATGAAATGCTTTCCTGAATCGGGACATCCTATGGATGCTTTGCAGACTTCAGCTGCTGCTTTAGGGCTTTTTTACTCTCGTCGTGCGCTAGATGACCCAGCCTATATTAGAAGGGCAGTTGTTCGTTTGATTGCCAAAATTCCGACCATGGTTGCGGCATTTCATCAAGTAAGAAAGGGGAATGATCCAATTCAACCTAATGATGATCTCGATTACGCATCTAATTTTCTTTATATGTTGACCGAAAGAGTTCCTAATGATTTTGCAGCCAGGATTTTTGATGTTTGTCTAACTCTTCATGCCGAACATACGATTAATGCTTCTACTTTCTCGGCGATGGTAACCGCTTCTACTCTGACTGATCCCTATGCAGTAATTGCTTCGGCGGTTGGAACTTTAGCTGGGCCACTTCATGGTGGGGCGAATGAAGAAGTTTTGTCGATGTTAGAAGAAATTGGTTCGGTAGAAAATGTCCTTCCCTATGTAGAAGAGCGGATTGCCAATAAACAAAAGATTATGGGTTTTGGGCATCGTGTTTATAAAGTTAAGGATCCTAGAGCAACTACTTTACAGAAACTAGCCGAAGAATTATTTGAGGAAACTGGTGGCGATCGCTACTATAAAATTGCCTTAGAGTTGGAAAAAGTCATCGAAGGAAAATTAGGAGCCAAAGGCATTTATGCTAATGTAGATTTTTATTCTGGGTTGGTTTATCGCAAATTGGGAATTCCTAGTGATTTATTTACGCCAATTTTCGCGATCGCACGAGTAGCTGGTTGGTTAGCCCATTGGAAAGAACAATTAGCTGTCAATCGTATTTTCCGGCCAACACAAGTCTATACAGGAGAACATGATACTCTTTATATTCCAATGGAAGAGCGATAAATTGAGTAATGAGTATTGAGTAATAAGTAATAATTTTCCTGCTCTTTGCTCCCTACTTCCCTGCAATTCTAATAGAAAAGTTAAAGGCGAAATAGCTTAAGCGCGATCGCGGCAGCGACTACCGAAGGTCTCACGAAGTGCCAGGCTCTGCCTGATCGCGGTAAAGAGTTTGTAAGAAATTTTCTAGTTTCTCTTCACTGCTACATTCAATCAGACCCTCAAAGACTTCGAGCAATCTAGCTGCACTATCTCCGTGAATGGGATTGAGATCCCAAATATCCTGCGCCCAGTCTGAAGGCTGCATTTCCTCAAAAATCATTCGTTCCAAAAGTTGTTTCATTTCTGCTTTAGAGATAGCCATATGTTAATTATCCAAATTTCTTAAAGAACATTCAATTTACAGTAATAGTTGGAGAAAGACAATATTTTACAAAGCTAGGTTAAAAACCTGTTGTGCAGATAAATTGAACTGGGTCAAAGTCGGAGAAACAATGGGCATATTTCCCGTAAAAGTTGTCATCTGATATTCGTCGTCAATCAAATTACAAACAAAAAAGGTGGGTTGTTTGGGATTGCCGATAAACTTTCTTGCCCCTAATGCAGCATAATCGATAATCCAATATTCCTCGATACCCATTTCTTCATAATCTCGAAGTTTATTGTAGTAATCATCACGCCAATTAGTTGAAACGACCTCAACGATTAATTTAATTGAATCAGGATTTTGAATAATGGATTCGCTTGACCATCGAGGTTCAGCTCCCATAACTTCTTGGTTCAAAACAATAATATCTGGTTCATAGCCTGATTTTTTCCGTGGGGGTTTGATAATTGACTCTCTAGGAATCGTCCAAATACCCCCTTGGCCCATCTGCCTAATAACTATCAATAGTTGCTCGATCACCGAACCTGTTAGAGTTGAATGTCTACCCCTGGGCTTGGGCATTTCAATAATTGCTCCATCATGTAGTTCGTAACGGATTGCTGAATTTTCAGGATACCAGCTGATAAATTCGTCAAAGCTGTATAACTTGGGTTCGGTTTTGGCTTGAGTCATAGATTGGCATTTTAATATTATTTTCAGCGTTTGCGATCCAAACTCAATTTTATCTAAATTTAGATATTAAGAAATATCGGTACTAAAGATTTTGAAATTCAATGTCCGACTCAACAACGTACCTGGAGAAAAATTTCCCAGGAAATTGCCGCACTTCCTTTACCCGGTGTTCCCATTCGCCTCATTTTAACCAAGGTTGAAGGAGATACCCTTACTATCGTTTGGGGATTATTTACAGGATAAGGTTGACCGAGAAAAGGTTGATATTTCTCGCGATCGCAGTTAGTTATTCAGTTTTGTTTTGTTGATGATTAACATAGCTGCGAAGGACATTGTTAATTAATGATTGATAGCCTTTACCCTGGCTTTTAAACCAATCCAAAATATCGGTATCTAAGCGAATAGAGATTGCTTTTTTCGTAATAGGTTTAACCATTTTGGCGTTTTCCCAAAAACTATCGTCTAATTCAGGTATATCTGAGGTATCAATAGCAGAATCAGGAATATTTTGAATTTCCTCAAGTCGTTTGCGCCAGATATTCATAGTATTTTCTCCTTTCTTTAGGGGTAAATTTTCGGGCAGAAATCAAGCGAATTTTGCCATTTCTTTCGATGTGAGCAACGGTGATAATGACAACTCCTTGTATCGCACCAATACTGATGGATAATAATTCAATTTTTCTAAAATCTCTATTGGATAAATTGTCTAACTTTTTTGCGCAAAGCTCTAAGAGCAGGACTTTTCCCCCTGACTGCCTGACAGAAGTAAGGGAAAGCTAGATATAGCAAGATGGAGAGGAAAAGGGAGAGCATTCATGAGAAGCTAAAAATAGATATTTTGTTAGCTCATAGTTCATGTCAAACTCTACCCCTGTTTATAATCAACTTTTAACTCTGCTAGGTCAATACAGTCAATACAAAGATTTACGTCATTTAAAGGCATTAGCATGGATGATAAATGCATTAATCTGTGGTGGGACAATTAATCTTAGTGAATGGGAATCCCATATACTGAGTCGTGCCGAACAAGCTCAGAGTACCGAAAGAAGATGGCAAAGGTTTCTCGGTAATCATCGAATTAAAGTTCGCTCCTTATATGCCCCGCTAGTAATGGCAGCAATCAGTAATTGGCAAGGTCAGCGTCTCTATTTAGCATTAGATACGACAGTGCTCTGGAATCGCTTCTGCGTTGTTCATCTCTCAATAGTTTGTTGTGGTCGAGCAGTCCCATTTCTCTGGAAGGTTTTAGAACACAAGAGTTCTAGCGTAACTTTTGGTGAATACAAATTAATGTTGAGATTAGCAGAGCGACTATTAGCGAATTATGACGATATTATGCTGTTAGCCGACAGGGGTTTTGCGAATCATGAGTTGATGAGTTGGCTACAAGATAGCAGTTGGCATTATTGTTTGCGCTTACCATGTGATGTTCACCTTCATGGTCCGAGAAGACATCCGATTGAGCTGATGTATCTTTGGCCGCCTAAAGGAGAAGCTCTCTTCTATCATAATGTTGGTTTATGGTTAGATGGGCTTTGTCGTTGTCATATTGTCTTGGCTAATGTGAAAGGAGTTAAAGAGCCCTGGGCAGTGATTAGTGATGAAGAACCTACCTTACAAACTCTTTGGCAATATGGATTGCGATTTCGTGTCGAGGAGCTGTTTTTAGACTCTAAATCGGGTGCTTTTAAACTAGAAGAATCGAGAATTCGTGATTGCCGAGCCTTGGAGCGCTTATATTTAGTAGTAGCGTTAGCGATTCTGTTTGCTACTAGTCACGGTATGGTTGTGCAGATTAAAGGTCTGAGAACTCAGGTAGATCCACATTGGAAACGTGGCTTAAGCTATCTTAAAATAGGCTTAAGATGGGTCAAAGGAGTAATTAATAAAGGTCGTACTTTGTTCTCTCCTGTTGCTTTACTTACTCACGATCCTCAACCTTGTTTTGCCTCTAAGAAAGCTAAAAAGCAATACTATGATGCCATTTTATTCTCTCGAATTCGAGAGTTGAAATGTTCTACTTGATTTGGCTTTCCTAAAATGTGTCAGGCATTCAGCTTTTCCCCACTTGACTGCTCTCAGCCAAAACTTCTGCTACCAGCTCTGAAATCGGTAAGTTAGGAAAGGTCGGACTAGTACTAACTTGCTGATAGCTTGATCCTTGCAAACAGTCGATCCTGAGTTGATTTTTTTCATAGCGCCAAAGTTCAGGAACTCCTAATTTGGCATAAACATCGAACTGAGTCTTGGAAGTGACATCCACTTCAATTGCTAAATCTGGTGGTGGATCGAGGTTGAGATCAACGCGTCTTGTACCTCTCATCTGGTTATGGTTTTGGATGTAAAAACATTGATCTGGTTCAATGCCACTATCCACATCTTGGCGTTTGAAGGTAGTAGAACCAAAGCACTCGCAGTCGATTTCTAACTCATCAAGCAAAATTTTTACCAAATCACCAATTAATTCTTTATCAACTTCATGTTCTGGTGTTGGCATTCTGATTTCTAAAGTTCCGTGGCTATAAGCAATGCGGGCAGAGCGATTTTCTCCTAGTTCTTCCAGAAGAGACTCAAATTCAGCCCATTCTAGGTTATGAATCAAGAGTCTTTGACCTGGGGGAATAGTAAGTTGTCGAAACAGGAGAGTAACAGCCATTGAGCGTTGGTGATGCAGAGTCAATCTTTATCTTATCTAGATCTCAATAATAGAGATTTCTGTCATATGTCTTGCCTTAGAGATGAGAATTACGTTAAATTTAATTAAGTAAGTATAAATCTAGCTAAAAATTGCTTGACAAAAACTAACTTATTCATTAGCAATCTCACCAGAGAAAACCTAATGAAACCTATTATCTCTAATCAAAATAGTTTTAAAAATATTCAATTTTCACCATATTTTGGTAAAACCTAACCTATGAAAAAATTTTCTTGGCGACTTTTAGTCCTCTGGACATTGCCTATACTAATAGTCGGCCTCTTTTTATGGCAAGGCACGATCTCGCCCAACACGAACGTTGTCGGTGGTAATACAGCAAGTACTCGGATGACCTATGGTCGTTTTCTTGACTATCTAAATTCTGGTAAAGTTTCCAGTGTCGAATTGTATGACAATGGCAGAACTGCGATCGTTCAAGCACTAGATCCTCAAATTGATCAAAGATTACAAAATCTACGAGTTGATTTACCTGCTAATTCTCCTGAGTTGATTACCAAACTCAGAGCCGCAAATATCAGATTTGATTACCATCCTACTTCCAATAGTGGTGCTTGGTGGGGTCTTCTTGGTAATTTACTATTCCCAATCCTTTTAATTGGTGCATTATTCTTCCTATTCCGACGTTCAAATAATATGCCCGGTGGTCCTGGTCAAGCGATGAACTTCGGTAAATCTCGCGCTCGTTTTCAAATGGATGCGAAAACTGGAGTTATGTTTGATGATGTTGCCGGGATTGAAGAAGCCAAAGAAGAATTAGAAGAAGTTGTAACTTTCCTCAAACAACCAGAGAAGTTTACAGCTGTGGGCGCAAAAATTCCTAAGGGAGTTTTACTTGTGGGCCCTCCTGGAACTGGTAAAACTTTATTAGCAAAAGCGATCGCGGGTGAAGCTGGCGTCCCTTTCTTCAGTATCTCTGGTTCGGAATTTGTGGAGATGTTTGTTGGGGTTGGTGCTTCTCGGGTTCGTGACTTGTTCAAAAAAGCTAAAGAAAATGCACCTTGCCTAATCTTCATCGATGAGATTGACGCCGTTGGTCGTCAGCGTGGTGCTGGAATCGGTGGTGGTAATGATGAGAGAGAACAAACTCTTAACCAATTACTTACCGAAATGGATGGTTTTGAAGGCAATAGCGGAATTATTATCATCGCTGCAACTAACCGCCCTGACGTTTTAGATTCGGCTCTAATGCGTCCTGGTCGTTTTGACCGTCAGGTAATGGTGGATAACCCCGATATTAAGGGTCGTCTAGAAATCTTGGAAGTTCATGCCAGAGATAAAAAAGTATCTCCCGAAATTTCCTTAGAAGTGATTGCTCGTCGCACTCCTGGTTTCTCTGGAGCAGATTTGGCTAACTTGCTCAACGAAGCTGCTATTCTGACTGCTAGAAGACGTAAAGAAGCTATTACCATGGCAGAAATTGATGATGCGGTAGATCGTGTCGTTGCTGGTATGGAAGGTACACCTTTGGTAGATGGTAAGAGCAAACGCTTGATTGCCTATCATGAAATAGGTCATGCGATCGTGGGAACTTTAGTCAAAGAACATGATCCGGTACAGAAAGTGACCTTAATCCCTCGCGGACAAGCTCAGGGTTTAACTTGGTTCACTCCTGATGAAGACCAAGGACTGATTTCGCGATCGCAGCTAAAAGCTAGAATTGCCGGTGCTATGGGTGGTCGTGCTGCTGAAGAAGAAATCTTTGGTTATGACGAAGTAACAACCGGTGCTGGTGGTGATTTGCAACAAGTTACCGAAATGGCACGTCAAATGGTTACTCGCTTCGGGATGAGTGATCTTGGGCCTTTATCTCTTGAAGGACAAGGAGGCGAAGTTTTCCTTGGTGGCGGTTTGATGTCTCGCGCAGAATACTCCGAAGAAGTTGCTTCCCGCATTGATGAGCAAGTACGTCAAATTATTGAGCAATCTCACGCCTTAGCTCGTCAGATTGTTCGCGATAATCGTGAAGTAGTTGATCGCCTTGTCGAGTTGTTAATTGAGAGAGAAACTATTAACGGCGAAGAATTACGCCAAATAATTGCTGAGTACACTAAAGTTCCAGAAAAAGAACAGTTTGTACCTCAAATCTAATTTTATCTAACTAAAATTCACTAATCAAAGGGAATGGTCTTGATGGCTATTCCCTTTTTCAATGACCGAATTTAGAGATTATTATTTTATTTTGGACATTTGGGATGATCACCTCGATATTTACAAGTCATTTTACTAGTAAAACTAGGACTAGAACCAGATCTCTTAATTGATTTTGCTCTTTTGATTGGTCTTGATATTACTGGTCGGGAAATATTAATTGGTCGGGAATTATTTCTTGAGCTTGAGCGATTAACTACTTGGCGATTGGAGAATTGTTTTTGTTGAGCCGTGGTAACTTGAGCAGCTTGTTGAGCAGCATTTTGAGCCGCTATAATTTCAGCTTTGGCCCTTCGGATAATTGGTTGACTCTGCTTTTGCCAATAGTCGGTATTGCTAAGCTGCTGAGCCGCATTAATTGCTTCCTGCCAACGACGCTGAGCTAATTTCTGCTGAGCTGTTTGCAGATGAGTTTGATTTTGCTGCCATGTTTTTTGCCAATGGGGAATTGTGGTTGCTACTTGCTTAGCTACAGGATGGTTTGCGGGAACCGATTTGGCGATCGCGATCGCCTCTTGAAGATTTCCTTCCTGATACTTATTACTCGCAATTTGAAAAATTTGCTCCGACCATTGAGCTACTAACTGTTGCGCTTCGGCATAGATATCTGTATCTTGCGGAATATGTGCTGCTAAGGCGATCGCATCTTTTAATCTGCTTTGGGCTGCCAATTTTTCAGCTTGGGCCAACTGAACTTGCGCCTGGGATTGGGAACATTGCTCCCGCAAATTTGCCGCGATCGCTTGTAAATAGGAATGATATTCAGAAAATACTAGAGCCTCTTGCCAACATTCTTGATATTTTTCCTGTGCCTGCAACTTCTCAATATGAGCTAAAGCTTGTTCGGCTTGCAAGTGCAGATTATTCATATATTGATAACCAGTCACTATACCAATAGCTGCGGACATAATTCCCGTACCCAGAATCATTTGTGATTTGGTAAGAGAAATTAAATTATGAGACTTCAATTTGGCAACAGGAATTAAAGCATTAAACTTTGTCTTCTGGATCTTAGTTTTTAGCTCTAAAGCAGAAGTTAATTGTTTAATTTTTGACTCAATCTTGGTTGTCTTGGGACTTATTTTCGTAATTACTTCGGCGATCGCGGGAATCAAAGTTTTAATATCAGAATCTTTCTTCTGTTCTCTTCGTTTAGGTTCAGATTCCACAGAAGAACTAACTTTCTCTGAGTTAGGTTGCACCAGAGAATGCTGCTCAACAAGTGGTTGCAATGCCTCTAAGACGTCCCTTGTCGATTGATAACGATCCTTGAAATGATAGCGCACCATCTTCGAGAGAATATTTGCTAATTCTGGGCTAACCTTGGCCAGATCTTGCCAAATCAGTTCTCCTTCTTCATCTTCATCAAAGTTCAGCGGATGTAGTCCAGTAAGAGCCTGAATGCCGATCATCCCTAGAGCATAAATATCACTATTAAGGCGCGGTTTTCCTCGAACCTGCTCAGTGGGCATATATCCTTGGGTTCCGATCGCAATCGTATTGTGAATTAGCGAAGAATGATCATGCTGATTAGTGATTAGAGGAGCGCAAACTTTTTTGACTGCACCAAAATCAATCAAGACCAATCGACCATCCTGCTGCCGCCGAATCAAATTATTTGGTTTGATATCACGGTGAATCACGCCATAGCTGTGAACAAATTCCAAAGTTTGCAAGACATCTTTTAACATCTCGATTACTTTGCGTTCCGACCAACGATGATTTCTTGGTAGCTCTAGGCCGAGAGTATGACCTTCAATAAACTCCTGAACTAAATAAAACTTTTGATTTTCTTCAAAATAGGCCAATAGTCGGGGAATCTGATTATGCTCACCAAGCTTTTCTAATATTTCGGCTTCTTGTTTGAAAAGACGCCTCGCAGTAGGCAAAAAGTTCGGTCGATTACTAACAGGCTTAAGAAATTTAACAGCACATTTGGGATGACCAGGGCGATGTTGGTCTTCCACAATGTAGGTTTTAGCTAATCCTCCTTCTTCTAAATCCTGGACAACTCGATAATGTCCACCTAGTAATTGGTTCAACATTGCTTGATTGGCAATTGATTAGGACAATATTACCATTAATCGCAATCTCAACTGTTGCAATGAGATGATCCAATTGAGGTAAACTAGGTAACTATCATCACAAATATTTATGATGTTCCCGATGTATAATCGAAATTAGTTTGAGTTGCTAACTTAAAATAATCTAATTTTTTGAACAGAATATATGATTAGTGCCGCAGTTGAGATTCCACAGCTAGATTTGGAATTAGTTAATCAGCAATTAGAGCAAGTTGAAGCCAGTGAATTAGTTACCTGGGGAGCCAAAAATTTCCGCGACAATATTGTAATGACTACCAGTTTTGGTATTCAATCTGCAGTGATGTTGCATTTGGTAACTACACTTATTCCCGGTATTCCCGTTATTTGGATTGATACTGGCTATTTGCCAGCAGAAACCTATCAATTTGCCGAGGAATTAATCCAGAGACTAGAATTAAATATCAAAGTTTATCAATCACCCATGTCTCCGGCGCGGATGGAAGCTTTGCACGGAAAACTTTGGGAACAAGATGATGTAGAAGCTTTAAATCGTTATGACTATCTCCGTAAGGTTGAACCGATGCAACGGGCGCTCCAAGAACTTGATGCCAAAGCTTGGTTGGCAGGATTACGCAGTCAGCAAACCAAACATCGTCAAACATTAGGCAGAGTTGCCAAACAAGGAGATATTTATAAAATACATCCTATTTTGAATTGGCATTCCCGAGATATCTATAAATATTTAACGGCTCACGATTTGCCTTATCATCCCTATTTTGATCTTGGTTATGTCAGTGTTGGTGATTGGCATTCAAGCCGTCCTTTAACTGCTGATGATAGCAATGAGAGGGATACTCGCTTTAATGGACTGAAACAGGAATGTGGTCTTCATCTTCCCCAGACTCCAGAAGAGGAAGAAAGTCTCAATTCTAGCGGTCTTTAAAAAAACAAATAGTTTTATCTCTTATCTTCTCAAGCAGATTTAACGGAGTGCGATCGCGCTTTCTAATTCAGACTAGAGCCTTTCTAAATAAGTCTGGGAAGATCAAAAAACTCAA
>JBCCYD010000129.1:0-14012 GCA_039190385.1 Cyanobacteria bacterium P01_F01_bin.143
AATAAAATCCTGTAGGGGCGAACGGCCGTTCGCCCCTACGCCAAATCTCCCCATCTCCCTATTCCCCCATTTCCCCAAGTCCCCATCTCCCCCGCTGGGGCAAGGTGAAGAAAAAACTACTACCTTTCCCCAGGGTGCTCTTGGCCCAAATTCTGCCGCCATGTTGCTCTACGATATGACGGCAAATGGCTAAGCCTAAACCAGTTCCACCTTTTTTGCGAGAATCGGTCGCATCTACCTGTTGAAAACGCTCAAAAATAGTTTCTAGCTTATCTTGAGGGACTCCTCGACCTTGATCTTTGATTGTAAATAGCACCTCACTCTCTTGTTTTTGTACTTTGATCCAAACTTTACTTCCTGAGGGTGAGAATTTAATCGCGTTACTCAGTAAATTAGTTAGGGTTTGCAAAATGCGATCGCAATCAACCCATAAATCAATTGCTGTAGACTCATGAGACTCAGTTTCAACGATAATCTGATGTTGTTGAGCCATTTCCTGAACAATATTTACCGCTTGATTAATTAAGTCGGTACTAGTAGCTTTTTCTTTCTCGATGATTTCTCTACCCGATTCCATCCGTTCTAAATCGAGAACATCGTTAATCAAACGAACTAAGCGATCGGTATTTCTCACCGCAATTTGAATCATTTCTTGTCCGCGATCGGAAAATGTCCCCAGATGTCCTGTTGTCATAAGTTTCAAAACTCCGTGAATCGAAGTTAGAGGAGTTCGCATTTCGTGACTCGCAACCGAAACAAATTCACTTTTCATCTGTTCGATCGCTTTGCGTTCTGTTATATCTTCAATCATGGCAAAAAATCCCTTCACATGACCTTCGGAATTAACATCGGGAATATAAGTGGCATTCATCCATCGAGAATGTTTTAAAGCCAGATCGATTTCAAAGTTGGCTACTTCTCCAGATAAGGCTTTTTCTACATGGGGCCGTATTTTGCGATAATTTGTTTCTCCTACTATTTCCTCGACTTTTAAGCCTAAAAATTCTTGACGA
Organism: Cyanobacteria bacterium P01_F01_bin.143; assembly: GCA_039190385.1. Classification (GTDB taxonomy): domain Bacteria; phylum Cyanobacteriota; class Cyanobacteriia; order Cyanobacteriales; family Xenococcaceae; genus Xenococcus. The sequence goes on from JBCCYD010000129.1 coordinate 1,014, forward strand.
GATTTGCTAAACCAGGTTTGATAGGTTTGATTGATATAACGATAACGCTGTTGATTATCCACATAGGAAATGAGAATTGGCAAGGAATCGGTAATTAGTTTGAGTTGATTCTCACTACGCTGAAGTTTTGCTGCTGCTTGCTGGCGTTCGGTAATATCTTGCAGCATCACCGTAAAGATTAAGCCATCTTGGGTTTGTAATTTAGAAATTGAAGCTTCGGCGGGAAATTCTTCTCCATGTTTACGACGACCATAAACCTTGCTATTGCGATCTGTCATGTTACGCGATCGCTGATTGCCTTGACTAAAGTTTTCGATATGTTGACGATGAATATCTCGAAAAATCTCTGGAAGCAAAATATCTAACCGTTCTCCCATGACTTCTTGAGCTCGATAGCCAAAAATTCTCTCCGCACCTTGATTAAAAAGTTGTATTTGCTGTCGTTCATTAATGGAAATAATCGCCTCATCTGCATTATCGAGAATTCCCGCTAACTTTTCTTGATTTTCCCGCAAAGAAATTTCGGTTAGTTCTCGTTCGGCAATTTCCGCTTCTAACCTTTGATTGGTAATAGTCAGTTGCATTGTGCGTCTTTTCACTGAATCTTCTAAGTTATTGAGTAATTCAGCTTGGGATAATGCGACGCCAATTTGATCTGCTAATTGTCGTAAAAGCTTGATTTCACTCTTTTGCCAGTAACGAGAATCATTGCATTGATGAACAATTAATAACCCCTGTAATTGCTCTTTACTGAGAATGGGAACTACTAGTTTTGCTCGAATCGAAAATTGCTTAAACAGTTCTTGAACATCATAGGGAATAGCCGAATTTTTTACGTCAGGAATGGCTAAAGTTTTTCCCTGACCATATCCTACTAAATATTGATTCATTAAGAAGGGTTCTGCTAATTCGTAACCCAACATGGAGGGAAAAGGAGGTAGGACAGCTTCACTAACTGGTTTTACAAGCTTGTCCTGAGTCAGCTCTGCTACCATAACGCGATCGCAGGATAGAAGATTTTGAACCTCGGTCACAGTATTTTGCAAAATTTTCTCTAGTTTAATCGAGACTCGAATCTTACGCGTAATTTCAGCTAATAACTGGCTTTCTCGATACTGATGTTCTAATTCATTTTGGACTTGACGCTGTTGGGTCACATCAATTCCTGTGGCAATAATGAATTCCACTGTCCCTTGAGAATCAAACAATGCCGTATTCGACCAAGAAATAAGATGACGACTACCATCTTTAGCCAACCAATGATTTTCATATTGATTGGATAATTGTCCTGCTAATAATTTGCTAAATACATTTCTAGTAGAATTTTTTTCCTCTGTAATAATCAAAAAATCCCAGATTTTCTGGCCTAGAACTTCTGTGACTTTATAACCAGTAATCTGTTCGCAGGTATGATTAAAACTAACAATCCGACCTTCGCGATCTAACACGGTGACTAAAGCCCCAACCGTATCTAAGATCGCTTTGGTAAAATCCCGCTCCTGTTTCAGTTCTAATTCTGCTTGTTTGCGATCGGTAATATCGGTATGGGAACCTGCCATTCTGATCACATTTCCTGCTTCGTCCCATAAAGCCTGTCCACGATCAAGAATCCATTTATAGTTTCCGTCTTTGCATAACACTCGATGTTCAGAAATATAAAACGGAGTTTTTTGCGCAAAATGGTCTTGAATTAATTCCATTACCCAATCTATATCTTCAGGGTGAACTCTTTTTGACCATTCCTCAAGGTTGTTCTGGATTTCATCTTCTTGGAAACCCAACATCTCTTTCCAGCGCTTGGAAAAGAAGACCTCATTGGTGATAACATTCCAATCCCAGATTCCATCGTTGGCTCCTTGAAGGGCTAATTGCCATCGTTCTTGACTTTCTCTTTCTTCTGATTTTTGTTGCTGATTCGTGAATTTGGATTGTTCATAAAGGAGCTGATAAATATTTTCTTTGGTGATGACTCCTAAAACTTTTTGATTCTCATCAACAATGGGTAAATGACTCAGAGAATGTTTTTGTATAGAGGATAAAACTGAAGCTAAATCATCCCATTGTAATTTTTGAATGGTCACTACTGGCCGAGTCATAACTTCGCCTATAGTTAACGGTGACAAGTCAACTTGAGAAGCGACGAGTCTGAGCAAATCAGTTTTGGTAAAGATCCCAACTAGTTGATCATGATCAACAATCAAAATACAGCTGTGAGCCTTTTGCTGATTCAATTTATGCTGATCTCCGAGATTGTTCATCATCGCGATCGCATCACTAACTGAGGTTTCGGGAGCAACAATTAATGGATGGGAATCTACGAAGTTTTCCCAGTCAATTGCTTTAATTGATTTTTTTACCTGCTCCATAGTACATTTAGTGATAGGCAATCAAAGATTGATCCCCATAGTTATTTTCTATTATTATTTTTATCTCTCTTCACAACTTCTTCAGATTTATTCTCTAGAGTTGTTTTAACTGAAATCAGAAGACCTGAATTTTATGGCCTCATTAGCTGCTGATGGTTTTCTTAAAGTATAGATTGCTTTTTATCTAAGTCACGAACACAAACAGTTGATTGATTAGAAAATAGAAGGAATATGAAGCTTTGCACAGAATATCTCTACTCTTTTGCTAATGCCAGTTTAACTCTAAGAGTTATTGAATATCTGGGTAACCAAGACAGAATACCTGTAGATTCAGTGGTTGTAGTGAATCTAATTGATCGCTGGCTGATTAAAATTAAACTCAAGCACAAAATTGATTACGAATTGGCTGCGGATTTGCAAGCTTTTTTGAATGAAATGGGAATCATTCATCATCCATCACCAAGATTAATAATGGCTCTTTCTCAGTTGGATTCCGGTGAGTCGCCTACAGAGGTCATGAATCGCCACAAGATCGTGATTGTGGCTCACGGAGAACCTGAGCAAGAGGAAATCGAAATTTTTCGCACACAACTGGTTTCTAAGTTGGGCTATTGCCCCCAAAGCATGGCTTAGTCAGTTATCAGTTAACAGTTATCAGTTATCAGTTCAGGAGCCTAGTCAATAATTTCCTACATTGACCATTAGCGATTAGCAATTTTTGATCTCTTAAGGCGGTTGAGGATACGGTGGGCTAGTTCGGAGCCTTGGATTGGTTTACAGATATAGTCATCAGCGCCTATTTCGAAAGCTTGATTTTGACTTTGGGGATCTTGATGGGCTGAAAGGAATAAAATTGGTAATTTTTGCCATTGGCGATCGCTGCGTAAGACTTGGCATATTTCAATTCCATTAAATTCAGGCATTTCGAGATCTAAGACTAATAAATCTGGATTGGTAGTTTCCAATAAATCCCAGCATTTTTTAGGATTATCGAGGGTTGTTAATTGAAAATTCCAAGGTTCGAGGGCAATTTCTAAGGTTTGTAATATTTGAGGATCATCATCAACAATCATAATCTTGGCTCCCCAACCCGAATTTCCTACTAATTCCACAATTGAAGATAAAGCATTTTGACAGGAAACTGGTTCCGATAAAACTAAATTGGCTCCTTGATGAACTATTTCCAAGCGATTTTCAAAGGTACCACCTTTCATGAGAACTGCGATCGCGAAAGATTGGGTGCTCTGGCTTAATTCTTTCAGGAAACTCAAACTTTCTGCTTCGGGAAAAGATATTTTGAGTAAAATTGCGTCGGGATGTTCTTGTCGTAAGAATTTTCTCGCTTCAGCGGTCGTTTTCGCGATCGCAGTGTTTACTCCCCATTCCGGTGCTATCTGCTCTAACTTTTGCGTGAATTGAATATCATCATCTACGGTTAATAGCAAAATATTATTCGCCGATTTTACTTGCTCATTTTCGTGAAAAGGTTCATGTTGTAAATCAGCAGACAACTCCTTAGTTAGGTCTTTTAATTCAGTTAAATCTATTTGGAACCAAGATTGATCTATTAGCAATCGTTCAATTTTTTTCGCGATCTTCGAACCTTCAGGAAAGCCAAAGCCCCCTAAAGACCCTGCTAAATTATGAGCAATGACTCTTGCTTGCTGATGGGATTCCTCACTTGCTTGCTGATCCGAAACTGACGTGGCGAACTCATCTAAAACGGCTACTCTCTCGTGAGTTACAGCCTTAAATTTTTCTGTCCAGGCATGAGTAATTCTTTCTGTGGTCGTAACTTTATGAGTTTTTTGTTTACGGGATAGCTGGGTTTGCTCTTCAGTTGATTTCAAACGGTATCCTAGTCCATAAACAGTCTTAATTGTGTCTTTTGCCATGCCGACAGCTTGAAATTTTTGGCGCAAACCTTTGATATGAGTTCTGACTGATTCTTCGCCAGGAGGATCTTCCCCTGCCCATAGACTTTCGATAATGGCTCCAGGACTAAAAACTTGCTTGGGATAACGCAAAAATAGTTCTAACAAAGAATATTCTTTGGGGGTTAGAGATAAAAGTTTTTCTTGGTATTTCACCTCGCAGGTTTTGGGATCGAGGGTCAGATCATTCCAGCTCAGGATAGGGTAAATGCTCTGACTTTCTCGACGGAGCAAAGCACGAATTCTAGCGGTTAATTCCTGAAAATCAAATGGTTTAACCACATAGTCATCGGCTCCAGAATCTAATCCTCTGATTTTCGTTTGCTGATCGTCGCTAGCCGTCAATAATAGAATCGGCATGGTGTAATTTTGGTTACGCAATTTTTTGCAGAGGGAAATGCCGTCAATATCGGGAAGATTTAGATCGAGAACGACCAAGTTGTAGTTGAAGAGGCAAACAAATTCCCAACCCATTTCCCCATTGGTTGCAACGTCAACGGCATAATGATTGGCGATTAAATCTGTGGCTAAAGCCTCCATTAATAGTTCATCATCGTCTACTAATAAAATTCTCATTAGCCCGTTAATAATTGGTTTAGGATTTTCTGTGTTCCTTTAATAATGATAGCTTATTGGTTTTGGATTCCATCCAGATTTTCGAGCCAAGTTTGATCTATTTGTTCTTGTCTTGGTCTTCTGGGTCGGATCGGTTCTCGCTCATCCGGTCTTTTGGTTAAACCTAATTTTGTCATCGCGATCGCGACTATTGTCACGACAATTATTCCTAGTCCTAAACCAAAAACTCCTAACCAGATTAGAATTTTACCTAACTCCTTTTTCCGCTGAGCAAAATCTTCGGGACTAACATCCCCCAATTCTTCGCTCGTAAAATCTTTAAATTTCTCTTGTTTTTTCCCTCTATTGGCAAAGGGATTAGTATCAAAGTCTTCCGGAGGTTGAAACATTTTTTTAGTTAACAGTTAACAGTGATCAGTCCTAAAGGATACCGCTCCGCGCCCCGAAGGAAGTCCTTTAGGGCATATTAACAGTTGGGATTTGATTGCGATCTATAGCTAGAATATCTTAGCAATCAAATCGGGTAGTTGGTTGTAAATATAAACGAATAAATCTATAAGAGATAGAACTAATGAATATGGAACTTTAATCTTAAAAACATATACTTGAAAGGGGATAAGAGAATGTGCTAAGAAATTTTTAACTATGTACGATGTAGAGACGTGTCGCCGACACGTCTCTACTGCTATCTGCCTTCGTTCTAGGCTAATGTTGCTATTTTCACATCATTGCTAGCTAAAAGATTTTGTAGTTCATCGGAATCTACAGTTTCTTTGTCCACTAACATTTCAGCTAACTTATCTAAAATAAAACGATTTTCTACTAGGACTTCTTTTGCCCGACGATAAGCTTGGTCAACTAGGTTGCGTACTTCTTCGTCGATCGCAGAAGCTGTTTCATTGGAGAAATCGCGATCGCTGGCAATATCCCGACCGAGGAACACATTACCATTCTGACGACCCAAGGCCACAGGCCCTAAGCGATCGCTCATACCAAAGCGAGTTACCATTTGACGAGCTACCCGAGTTACCTGTTGTAAATCATTGGAAGCTCCAGTGGTTACTTCTTCTTCGCCAAAAATAATCTCTTCTGCTAAACGACCGCCTAAAGCAACTGCCATTTGGTTTTGCAAATAAGAACGAGAATACAAACCAGATTCCATACGATCTTCACTAGGAGTAAACCAAGTTAAACCACCAGCTTGTCCCCGAGGAATAATACTAACTTTCTGCACTGGATCATAATCAGGCATCAACGCACCAACCAAAGCATGACCAGCTTCATGATAAGCAACTAACACCTTGCGTTTTTCGCTCATCACACGGTTTTTCTTCTCTGGCCCGGCTAAGACGCGATCGATCGCATCATTAACTTCATCCATCGAAATTTCTGTCAAGTTACGACGAGCTGCCAAAATTGCGGCTTCATTAAGCAAGTTAGCCAAGTCAGCTCCAGTAAACCCAGGAGTCCGACGTGCTATTTTATCAAGGTCAACATCTTTGGAAAGAGTTTTGCCACGGGAATGGACATTTAAAATTTCTGTACGACCAGAATAATCAGGACGGTCTACTACAACCTGGCGATCGAAACGACCAGGACGCAACAACGCAGCATCAAGAACATCAGGGCGGTTAGTTGCCGCAATCAGGATAATGCCAGTATTTCCTTCAAAACCATCCATTTCGGTGAGCAATTGGTTAAGAGTTTGTTCTCTCTCATCATTACCACCGCCTAGACCGGCACCCCGTTGACGACCTACAGCGTCAATCTCATCGATGAATACGATACAAGGAGCATTGGTTTTTGCTTGCTCAAATAAATCACGAACCCGAGAAGCACCAACCCCAACGAACATTTCGACAAATTCTGAACCAGAAATACTGAAAAAAGGTACTCCGGCTTCGCCAGCTACTGCTTTGGCAAGAAGGGTTTTACCGGTTCCAGGAGGGCCAACTAGAAGTACCCCTTTAGGAATTTTGGCCCCAATAGCAGTGAAGCGATCGGCATTTTTGAGGAAGTCAACAACTTCAGTCAACTCAAGTTTGGCTTGCTCAATTCCGGCTACATCACCAAAAGTTACTTGGGTTTTGGGTTCCATCTGAACTCTTGCTTTCGATTTGCCAAAGTTCATGGCTTGAGAACCGGGGCCACTTTGTGCTCTTCTAAGCAAGAAAAATAAACCGACTAATAACAAGATGGGGAAGAAGAGGCTGCTTAGAATGCCAAACAAAGCTCCTTGATCACTTTCAGGTAAGACCGCGATATCAACATTGTTTTTCATGAGGATATCGATTAGCTCAGGATCATTGGGTAGATTAACCAAGATTGGGGTTCCCGCAGGCCCTGTGACTCTAGCTTTGGTGCGATCTGCACTAATTTGAACTATCTCAATTTTATTGTTTTGAACTTCATTGATGAGCTTGCTGTAAGGCCATCTTTGTTGACTTTGAGGTTGTTGATCTAAAAAAGCAGTTCCCAAGGCGATGACTACAATTGCTAGTAGTACATATAGCCCTGCATTCCGCCATTTTTTGTTACTGTTTTTGCTCACGCTATATAGCCTCCCTTTGGCTTATTATGAGAAATTTTAATCTCGATTTTTATTGTAACGAGTCGCCCCAATAGGCATCTCGGGTAGTTTTACTTAAAAATATTACAGTTGTTAACTTATGTTAACGTTTCTCAGGAACACTTGACTAGTATTATTTTGGAACTATTGTTAAAGTTTAGGCTTAAGCTGTACTGAGGTTAACGCATTTAAACTGCATATCCAGGTTAATTAATCAATTAGTATGAATCCTAACGCACCTCAAAAAACAGATCCTTTCGCGATCGCTCTACCTTTGGTTACGGCAACTAATCCCAATGATAGTTTTCGAATTACTTTTGCTCCTTTGTCTTGGGATGAAGTTTATCAACTAGCTGATGATCCTGGTAATGGCGCTGTGGTGGTGATGAGTGGAACAGTGCGCAATAGAACTGATGGTCAAACGGTGACTTATCTAGAATATCAGGCCTATGAACCAATGGTGATCGCGGTTTTTAAAGCGATCGCCCAACAAATTCGTCAGCAATGGCCAGAGGTAAATCGGGTGGTGATTCACCATCGGACAGGAAAATTGGAAATTGGCGAGATTAGTGTGTTAGTTGCGGTGGGATGTCCCCATCGTGGTGAAGCTTTTGCGGCTTGTCGTTACGCGATCGACACGTTGAAACATAATGCACCGATCTGGAAGAAGGAATTTTTTATGGCAGAAGATGGGGTTATTTCCAGTACTTGGGTCGCGATCGCGGATTGCGAAAATTGTTAGGAATTATTCCCCCATTTTATTACAGAGTAAACTTTAATCAGTAGAAATATTGTCTGTTTTCTTTTTATATTTTGCTTAATTGTTTTCTATGTAATCTTGTTGATGAATTTAGATGAAAAGTGATCTAAATCACAAGATATAAGGCGATAAACACTGAATTAATAATTATTACGAATAAGAATATAAACCTATACTATTCATACTTTAGCAAGTTAGTCTCTTGATCAACAGTGAAATTATCAATAGAAAAAGCACTGATTTCAAAACAAAAAATCAATGTTACAAAGTAAACAATAAATTTAATAAGTGGAATTAGCAAGTTCCAAAATAAAGAAACTCATAAGTATAAGTGTAATACGTAGTATTTGCATTACAGAGAAAAATATAAGAGTGAAGAAAATATGTTTCCAGCAGAATTTAATTTATCAGATTTATTAGGTAGCAATGGCGGCGATGGTAGCAAAGGTTTTGTAATCAACGGTATTGATGCTAGTGATTGGTCAGGATATTCAGTAAGTAATGCAGGAGATGTCAACGCTGACGGTATTGATGACCTGATTATTGGTGCTCGTCGTGCTGACCCCAACGGTCAGAGTGTTGCAGGAGAAAGCTATGTAGTTTTTGGTAGTAGTACTGGATTTAGTAGCAGTCTGAATTTATCGAGTCTCAACGGGACTAATGGTTTTATTCTTAACGGGATTAATGTAGATGATGAATCTGGTTTTTCAGTGAGCAATGCCGGAGATGTCAATGCTGACGGAATTGATGATCTGATTATCGGTGCGAGAAATGCTGACCCTAATGGCGATGATAGTGGGGAAAGCTATGTAGTTTTTGGTCGTAATACTGGATTTAGTAGCAATCTAGAATTATCAAGCCTCGACGGTAGTAATGGTTTTGTGCTCAATGGGATTAATGTTGACGATGAATCAGGACATTCAGTAAGCAATGCCGGAGATGTCAATGGCGACGGAATTGATGATCTGATTATTGGTGCACCATATTCTGATCCCAATGGCTTTAACAGCGGAGAAAGTTATGTAATTTTTGGTCGTAATACTGGATTTAGTAGCAGTCTAGAATTATCAAGTCTCGATGGTAATAATGGTTTTGTAATCAATGGGATTGATGCTCTTGACTGGTCAGGTGAGTCAGTGAGCAGTGCTGGGGATGTTAATAGTGACGGAATTGATGATCTGATTATTGGTGCTACAGGTGCTAACCCCAATGGTAATGATATTGAAGGAGAAAGTTATGTAGTTTTTGGTCGTAGTACTGGATTTAGTAGCAGTCTGAATTTATCGAGTCTCAACGGTAGTAATGGTTTTATACTCAACGGTATAGATGAATTTGACGGCTCAGGTAGGTCAGTAAGCAATGCAGGAGATATCAACGGTGATAACATCGACGACTTAATTATCAGTGCCAGAAGTGCTGACCCAAACGGTCAGAGTGGTGCGGGAGAAAGCTATGTCGTTTTTGGTCGTAATACTGGATTTGCTAGCAGTTTTGATTTATCAAGTCTCGATGGCAGTAATGGTTTTGTACTCAACGGAATTGATGCGGATGACCGCTTAGGGGAATCAGTAAGTGGTGCGGGGGATGTTAATGGAGACGGGATTGATGACCTGATTGTTGGTGCCTATAATGCTAGTCCCAATGGTCAGAGTTTTGCAGGAGAAACTTATGTAGTCTTTGGTCGCAATACTGGATTTAGTAGCAGTTTCGATTTATCCGATCTATTAATCGTTAATGGAGGCGATGGTAGCGAAGGTTTTGTACTCAATGGAATTGATTCTGTTGATGTTTCAGGCTGGTCAGTAAGCAATGGGGGAGATATCAACGCTGACGGAATTGATGATTTGATTATTGGAGCTAGAGCTGCTGACCCCAACGGTCAGAGTGTTGCAGGAGAAACCTATGTGATCTTTGGGAATGATAATTTGCCACCTGTTATTGGTGAGGTCATACAAGATCGCTTTGCTGCTACGAACAGCTTCTATCAATTATTGCTCGATGAAAATGTTTTCGATGACCCTAATGGAGATATTCTAACTTACAGTGCCACACTCGCAGATGATTCTCCTCTACCTGGTTGGCTTACTGTAGATTCCAATACAGGAACATTTAGCGGAACTCCTCTCAGCAGTGATGTTGGAGAACTAGAGATTGAAGTTACAGCTACTGACCCTGATAATAGCAGTGCTAGCACCAATTTTAACCTTACGATAACAGATACTTTTTTTCCTCAGGTTATTGAACTACAAGACCTCAACGGCAGTAATGGTTTTGTGCTCAACGGGATTAATGGCGGTGATCTTTCAGGTGTCTCAGTAAGTAGTACGGGGGATGTCAATGGTGATGGCATTGACGACCTGATTATTAGTGCTACTTATGCAGATCCTAATGGCCGAACTAATGCCGGGCAAAGTTATGTCGTCTTTGGTAATAATACTCTATTTAGTAGTAGTCTTGAATTATCTAGTCTCGACGGTAGTAATGGTTTTGCCATCAATGGTATTTTTGCTGGTGATTTCTCAGGTCTTTCAGTGAGCGATGCTGGGGATATCAACGGTGACAACATTGATGATCTGATTATTGGTGCTAGACGTGCAAATCCTAATGGCAATGATAGTGGACAAAGCTATGTAGTTTTTGGTAGTAATGCTACATTTAGCAGTAGTTTTGATTTATCTGACCTCAATGGTAGTAATGGTTTTGTGCTCAATGGAATTGTTGCAGGTGATCTCTCAGGCAGCTCAGTAAGTAATGCAGGGGATGTCAACGGTGACGGTATTGACGACCTGATCATTAGTGGTACTTATGCAGATCCCGATGGTCGAACTAATGCTGGACAAAGCTATGTCGTCTTTGGTCGTAATACTTCATTTAGTAGTAGTCTCGAACTGTCTAGCCTTAATGGTAGTAATGGTTTTGTAATTAATGGTATTGTTGCTGGAGACTTTTCAAGTCGTTCAGTGAGCGGCGCTGGAGATATCAACGGTGACGGCATTGATGATTTGATTATTGGTGCTAGACGTGCAAATCCCAATGGGGATGATAGTGGACAAAGCTATGTAGTTTTTGGTAGTAATACTACATTTAGCAGTAGTTTTAATTTGTCAAGCCTTGACGGTAGTAATGGTTTTGTGCTCAATGGGATTTTTGCAGGTGATCTCTCAGGTGGTTCAGTAAGTGGTGCGGGGGATGTCAACGGTGACGGAATTGACGACCTGATTATTAACGCTCCTTATGCAGATCCCGATGGTCGAACTAATGCCGGAGAAAGCTATGTAGTCTTTGGTAGTAATGCTGCATTTAGTAGTAGTCTCGAATTATCTAGCCTCGACGGTAGTAATGGTTTTACAATCAATGGTATTTTTGCTGGTGACTTCTCAGGTCGTTCAGTAAGTGATGCTGGGGATGTTAACAGTGATGGCATTGACGACCTGATTATTGGTGCTAGACGTGCAAATCCCAATGGCGATGATAGTGGACAAAGCTATGTAGTTTTTGGTAGTGATGCTACATTTAGCAGTAGTTTTGATTTGTCAAGCCTTAATGGTAGTAATGGTTTTGTTCTCAATGGGATTGCTGCTGATGATCTCTCAGGCGGCTCAGTAAGTAGTGCGGGGGATGTCAACGACGATGGTATTGACGACCTGATTATTAGTGCGATTGGTGCTGATAGTAATGCAGGAGAAAGCTATGTGATCTTTGGGAATGATAATTTGCCCCCTGTCATTGGTGAGTTGATTCCAGATCGCTTTGCTGTAATTAACAGTAGTTATCAACAACTGCTTGGTGAAAATGTTTTCGATGACCCTAATGGAGATATTTTAACTTACAGTGCCACACTCGCAGATGATTCTCCTCTACCTAGTTGGCTCACTGTTAATTCCAATACAGGATTATTTAGTGGTACTCCTCTCAGTAGTGATGCTGGGCAACTAGAAATTAAAGTTACTGCTACTGACCCCGATAATAGCAGTGTCAACACCAATTTTACTCTCACTGTAACCGATCCTCTCTTTCCAGCAGTTATTGAACTATCAAGTCTTGATGGCAGTGATGGTTTTGTTATTAACGGTATCGATTTTGATGACGGCCAGTCAGGGAGCAGTGCGAATGGGTCAGTGAGCGGTGCGGGAGATGTCAACGGTGACGGCATTGACGATCTGATTATTGGTGCCCCATTTGCAGATCCCAATGGTTCTGAGAGTGGCGAAAGCTATGTGGTCTTTGGAAGCACTACTGCATTTAGTAGTAGTCTCGAATTATCTAGTCTCGACGGGAGTAATGGTTTTGTAATCAACGGGATTGCTGCTGATGACTGGTCAGGATGGTCAGTGAGCGGTGCGGGGGATGTCAACGGTGACGGAATTGCTGACCTGATTATTAGTTCTGTATATGCAGACCCCAATAGTTCTAAGAGTGGCGAAAGCTATGTGGTCTTTGGCAGCAATACAGGACTTGGCAGCAGTCTCGAATTATCTAGTCTCGACGGGAGTAATGGTTTTGTAATGAACGGGATTAATGCTAATGACTTTTCAGGTCGTTCAGTGAGCGGTGCGGGGGATATTAATGGAGATGGCATTGATGACATAATTATTGGTGCTAGAAATGCTGACCCTAATGGCTCTCGGAGTGGAGAAAGTTATGTGATCTTTGGCAGCAATACAGGACTTGGCAGCAGTCTCGAATTATCTAGTCTCGACGGGAGTAATGGTTTTGTGCTCAACGGGATTGCAGAAAATGATTTCTCAGGTTGGTCGGTGAGCAGTGCGGGAGATGTTAATGGGGATGGTATCG
>JBCCYD010000130.1:0-14011 GCA_039190385.1 Cyanobacteria bacterium P01_F01_bin.143
CAAAAACATTTAAAATATATCAAAAAAAGTCCTGGAGCAATATAGCAATATTTTGTGCTTGAAGTTTTAAGTAGATCTATTCTAAATAGAGATAAACTGAATCGCGAGATCTCAATAGGAGTATCTGAATTTCAATTAAGTATTGGAAAACATACTCACAACACTACCTACAAAAGCCAAGATTAGCCCAATTAATACACTACGGTTAATAAATTCCTGGTTAGCAATTCTCGTATCTAGTTGATCTACTTTTGTATCTAAAGTAGTTATCTGACCAGAAAGTTTTTCATCCAAAGTCTTTATTTCTCCTTTCACTTCGGTCAATTCAACTTTCAAATCAGAAATATTTTTCAAGATTTCTTTCTGATCGCTCTTAATTTCTTGGAGAATTTCTGCTAGATTTATTTCAACTTTTGGGTTAGTCATGAAGATCTTTATTAATTTAATAAACGGTCTAATTTTTTATAAACTTCATCATCATTCCTTTTACCTACTAAAATTACTTCCACTAAATCCTCTTTTGGTTTAAATCGATAAACTATCCGATATTCGCCACTATCAACTCGATAATAACCAGGATATCCTTTCAACTGTTTGCTATCGACAGGCAAAGGGTCAATATTTAGGGATAAGGTTTTCTTCGCAATTTGAGCAGCAACTTTTGGTTGTAAACCTTTTAGGAAATCCAAAACCGCTTCTAAACCATCTAGTTTAGCCATTAGCTAGTTTCTCTAAGGTTGCAGTAAACTCTTCACTACCTGTCATCGAAGATTTAGTTAATGCTGTTTCTGCTGCTTCCCCTAAATTCAAATCTTCCAATTCTTCAAGCTTGTCGATTAATTTTTGATAAGTTTCTGCCGAAAGAATAACGTGGCTAGGTCGTTTCTGTTTGGTAACTAAAACTGGTTCGACCGTCGCTTTGTCAAATACTTCCCCATGTTGATTGCGAGTTTGGGTCAGAGTGTAGGTTTTCATTCTCTAGATTTCTTGGCTATTTTGTACATAGTAGCAAAAATGTACATTATTTCTTATACATAAATATTACAAATAGCCTCGGGGTGTAATCATCCAATCACCATGACTATAGGTATTACTATTACCAATAATAATTGTGGTCAACATATCAATCGGATGATCCAACATTTTTTCTAGGCTAGTAACGGTAATTTGCTCATCATCGCGGTAAACCGATCGCACGATCACGACTGGTGTATCTGGCTTTTGATATTTCAGAAAAATCTCTTGGGCTTTGACTATCTGTTCTACTCGTTTTTGCGATCGCGGATTATAAATACTAGTCACAAAATCAGCCATGGCCGCAGCCTCTAACCGCTTCAAAATTACCTCCCAAGGAGTTAACAGATCACTGAGACTAATGGCACAAAAATCATGCATCAAAGGCGCACCAACCCTAGAAGCAACAGCCTGCAAAGCCGAAATGCCTGGAAAAACCTGCACTTGAGGAGTTTTGCCATCCCAATTATCTTGCTTGAGCTGCTCTAAAACTAAACCCGCCATCCCATAAATTCCACAATCTCCCGAAGAAATTACCGCTACAGTTAAACCTTGATTAGCCAAGGCGATCGCTCGTTCTCCCCGTTGTCTTTCTTGGGTAATCGGCAAAGATTCGATCGCTTGTTCAGGACGAAATAAAGATTGCACCAAATCGATATAGAGTGAATAACCAATAACCACATCCGCACCCGCGATCGCAGTTTTGGCCGCAGGCGTAATCTGATCTAAACTTCCCGGGCCAATACCCACTAAATAGAGTTTTCCCAGCTTGCCAGTATATTCGACTTCCGATTGCGCGATCGCGACTGTTACCGCCCCAGGTTGTTGCTCTTGTTTGATAATTTGTTTCTTCACAATTAAAGGTGATGATAATGGTTCTTGTTCGAGTAATTTGATGTTCTGGTTATCGAATAAGTTCGCCGCCGCGATCGCAGATGCTTCGGCCACACTGGGAGTTCCCACCTCTTGGTTAACCACATTTGACGGAGTCGGCACCGTAACTTGTTTTAAAATTTCAGCAGGAAAAGTTTGTAGAGGTAAATCGCGATCGCGACAGACTTCTAAGATACCAATTTCATCTAATTTAATATCTATAGTGGCAATACCCGCGATCGCCTCTACTGCTAGCTCATTCTTGGCAAAAGTTGATGTTATTGCCTGATTAATTAATTCTGTTGACGTTCCCCTTTCACAACCAATTCCCACCCATAAAACTCTTGGATGCCATTGCACTTGCGGAATCCCAGACTCATCAGAAAAATCTCTTTGCTTAGCACTAATCCAAATTTTTCCTTGGACTCTATCATCTTCCCCATTCTTGAACAAACTCTCGGGCAAGCTTGATCGCCAAAGACGAGATCCCACTTCTTGAATAACCGCGATCGCATTTTGATTAGCAACTTCTGCCATCAAATTAGTCCAACTACCTTTTCCTTTTACCCAACCGTAAGGACGACCTAAAATATCTATTCCTGGTAAACTCAAACTGCTTGAAGCTCCTGTGATAATTGGTGTTGCGCAAATTTGTAGTGCAATCATTTTAGCGAGTAAATCCGCACCACCTTGATGTCCGCCACAAAGACTAATAACAAAACGACCCTCAGGATCAATGACGATTATTGCTGGGTCGCTAGCTTTATCTTTTAGCAAAGGCGCAATCAATCTTACTACTGCACCCGTCGCTAAACAAAAAACCAAAGCATTATATTCGTGCCAAATTACTGCTAGATGTTCTTTGAGAGAGCTGTTGTAGAGACTAACTTTGTCTGATAATAGATTTTGTTTTTGAGCGTGCTTTTGAGCATAATTGCTCGAAATCCAGAGAGTTCCACCCACATTCTTTTGTAAGCTAGTTAGAAGCTGAACAGCTTGAGCAGTTACTCCGATGAATCCGATAGAAAAATCATTAAACATTAAGCATTAAGAATTAAATAATTGCTTGATTCCCAAAATTTTCCATTTGCTAAGAAATCATGAAGGGAATAGTTTTCTCTGATCCATAGGTTCTAGAATAAAAAACACAAATGAATGAAATACACGACATAGTTTGAATGTTGATTAGATAATGAGTCAAGCTACTATTTACGATAGTTGGGATTGGTTTACTCCCCAAAAAGACCAGGATAGTGAATTTTTGCAACAATGGGGTTTTCTTCCTGGCATCAAAGATTTGTTAGTGTTACGTCAAGTCCATGCTTTAGAGCACGCTACAGTTTGGGTGCTGAGCAATCTAGAGAAAGTTGGAGATAGTCGCAACTCTTTTCGTGATAACAATGAAAATATTGGGGGATTATCGACCGAAAAAGGCTTTTTCCTCTATGGTGATATTGATCTTGAGCAATTGAAAAAGGCAGTATATCTAGCTTTAGCCCGTCTCCATAGAGGAGAATGGGAATTAGCTGTTCATCCTCGTTGTGGAACGAATGCTTCTGTCGCAGCTTTATTAACCACGGGCATGATTCTGACTACTCATTTGGTGTTACCACGAGAACCTATCGGACAATTAATCGGCATGGGACTGGCAACAGCAACAGCTAACTATTTTGCGACTGATATAGGCATGATGGTACAAAAATATGTCACAACAGCAATCCCGTTTAATTTAAAAATTTTAGAAATTTCCAAAAGTATTGATATGTGGGGAAATGAGGCATATTTTGTGGGTTTAAAATGGCAAAGTTCGTAATAAAAATTAAAATTGTGCTGAATTGTGTACCCATTATCGAATAAAATTTGGGTAATAATGCTCATTTTTTAACAAAATTAAATCTATGGCAATCAAACGTGGTTCTAAAGTAAGAATTCTTCGTAAAGAGTCCTACTGGTACCAAGATGTTGGTACTGTAGCTAGCGTCGATAAAGATAAAACTGGTACTATTCGTTACCCTGTAATTGTTCGTTTTAACAAGGTTAATTATAACGGTATCAGCGGTACTGCTGCTGGTGTTAATACTAATAACTATGCTCTTAGCGAACTACAAGAACTTTAATCGAATATCAGAACCCAGAACTCAGAACTCAGAATTCAGAATTCAGAAGGCAATAAGGACATGTCGGCGACATATCTGTACAGAATACAGATGAATAATCGTTTGCTTTTATGCAGATTCCTAGCGTAACGGGAAAAAAGTTTTATACTTAATTACCTAATTGCTTATTACTTCCGCACTGCGGGATCAAGGAGGTCGCCTAAACTTTGCCTGAATTACCAGAAGTAGAAACTGTCCGTCGCGGATTAGATAAATTAACTACAAATCAATTTATAGAGGGGAGTGAAGTCTTATTACCAAGGACAGTTGCTTACCCTCTTTCTGTTGGGGAATTTGAGAGTAATATCTTAGGCTCTGCGATCGCGTCTTGGCAAAGGCGAGGCAAATATTTAATCGCTGAACTAACCGATAAAGCCCAAAAACCCGCAGGTTATTTGGGTGTGCATCTGCGCATGACTGGCCAATTACTTTGGGTTAAACAATACGAGCCGCTACAAAAACATACTCGGGTGCGTCTATTTTTTCCAGATAATCAAGAATTGCGTTTTGTTGATACGCGAACTTTTGGCAAGTTTTGGTTGGTCCCTCCGAAAGAGGCGATCGCGACAATTATTACTGGATTACAGAAATTAGGGCCTGAACCTTTTGCCCCAGAGTTCACCAGTGATTATCTAGCGGCGAAATTGAGCAAGCGTCGCCGCAATATTAAGACTTTGCTTCTAGATCAAAATATCGTGGCAGGAATCGGCAATATTTACGCAGATGAAACTCTCTTCAAAAGTCAGATTCGACCCGAAACTTTAGCGATGGATTTAACCACTGCCCAAATTGAGAAGCTACATAGCGCAATTATTGAGGTTTTAGAAATCGCGATCGCCCAAGGAGGAACTACATTTAGTGATTTTCTCAATTTATTAGGAGTCAACGGCAATTATGGCAATTCGGCATTAGTTTATGGTCGACAAGGAAAACCCTGTCGAGTATGCCCGGCTACTATTGAAAAAATTAAATTGGGAGGGCGATCGTCGCATTTTTGTCCAAAGTGTCAGAAATAGCTAATTGCTAATGGCTGTAAGGGCGAATGGCCATTCGCCCCTACTGATGACTGATAACTGATGACTGATAACTGTCAAAGCGCTCCTGCTGCTGTTTTATCAAAGACTCCAGCTCCTAGATGGCTCGTGATATTAATTGCCTGTAATACTGCTGTGCCGTCTACTCCTTCGGGATAATCAATCACCGTTACCGCGCCATTGCCTTGTTTGATATTCCAGAAATTCTCTGGTTTTAACCCTAACAAGGAACAAATTAGGACTTTATTGATGGCATCATGAGCAACGACAATTCCTGTGCGAGGAGATTCGCTATTGCCATATTTGATGACTATTTTTGCCCATGCCGCGATCGCTCTATCCCAAACATCCTGCAAATTCTCACCTTCGGGCATTTGTACGTTTTCTGGTTTATCTTTCCATTGTTGCAATAGTCCAGGAAAGTCGGCCTCAATTTCTGATTCTAATTTGCCTTCCCACAAACCATGACAAATTTCTACTAATTCTGAAGTGGTTTCCAAATTTACCCCAGGATGATTTTCTAATATAATTTCCGCTGTTTCTTTGGGACGCAACATAGAACTGGATACGGCAAAATCAATCTCGATATCTTTGAGAAATTCTCCTGCTTTTTTCCCTTGAGCTTTGCCATTTTCGTTGAGGGGAATATCTTTGATGCCCTGGAAACGAGACTCTTTGTTCCATTGGGTTTCTCCGTGACGCACTAGCAAGAGACGAGGGCCTTTATGGGGTTTGCGAAAAGAGGGAACTGGTAACCCGAGATGGGAAGTTTGATTAAGAGATTCAATTTGTACCGAATCACCAAAACCGCCACTAAAATTGAGGACGGTTAAACCACAGTTGGATTGTTGAATAGAATGATATCTTTCAGGAGGAATGCCCACAGCCGACATAATTAAGCAGCGATTGATGCCGTTATGGGCTGTAATTGCAATTGTTTTGCCTTGATGTTGAGCGATAATATCTTGCCAAAAGCCTTTAGATTGCTCGTAAAGAGAGAGGACGGGATAATATTCTTGTCCGTCTTCTAAGATCATTTTGAATTGATGAGGCTGTTGTTTCCATTGGCTATATTCGGTGGGATATTTGTCGAGAACTTCTTGCTTTTGCATTTTTTCCCACAGTGGTAAATCAATTTCCATCAATTGTTCTGTGGGTTGTAGAGCAGGAGGATTGTTTAGGCAGGAGTGAATAATCTCGGCTGTCTGTTTTGCTCGCTGTAGGGGACTGCAATAGAACGCATCTACTTTGATGTTGCTTAATGCCTGACCTGCATTTTGGGCATCAGCAATGCCTTTTTCTGTCAAAACCGACTCATCGCAACGACCTTGAATAATTTTCTTTGCATTGTATGTGCTTTGTCCGTGGCGAACAATAATGACGCGAGTAGCCAATTCTTTTTTCCTCTCTAGAATCTTTACAAAAATGTCTCTAAAGATTTTAGCTGAGGAATGGAGACTTCCGAAACCACTGAAAGCTTACAAATTACTTGAGAATTTCTGAAATATTAATTTCTGATTATTTCAGAGGTATTAATTTGCTTAAAAATTTCAGGTTTAGCATAATGCCCAATATCACGATACTCATCTATGCTTGTGGGTAAAGCGTAAGTAATGCATGAGTTCCATTGTTCAGAAGCTTCTGATGTATTATTTTGTTGTTGTAATAATATTGCAAGATAGCAGTAAGAGAGTCCCAATCCAGGAGAGCGATTCTGTATGATAGTGCGATCAACATCTATGCCTTTTTCTAAAATCTGAGCAGCTTCGTTTTGCAAAAATAGAATTTTGTTAGGAGGGACATCCTCTGTTTCTGTTTGCTTAATCAGAGTAAATCCCAAGTGACCATATAACTCAGCTTTGAGATCGGTGGGAATTTGTGGTTGATCTAAAGCGATACGAAACATGGCTTCTGACTGTAATAAATCGTCATAACTTGAGGCTTGACGGAGCAGAACTCTGCCCATTCCATTGAGAGACATAGGATTTCCTCCTGTGACACCAATCTGGTACATAGATTTGGCTTGCTCCTGATTTCCTAATGTCTCATGGATATTTCCCAAAGCAGAACTGATACGGAAGTCATCTGGGGCAAAACCCTGAGCTTGGGTCAAACTTTCTTGAGCTTTATCTAGCTGACCTTTATCGTAAAATTTTTGACCTTGGGAGTAGTAATATTGTCCCAGATCAGGCAGCGATCGGTTAACTCCATAAGCTGCCAACAATACAGCGGCTGATAGGGCAAAAGTTACTTCGGGATGATAAACAGCTGGTACGTTAATGCTATTTAGAGCGTTTTCAGTAAACTTCTTTCCTTTATCAGTCAAAGTTCCACCAGTGACTAATGCCAGACCCGCTCCCTGAGCAGCGGCACTAAAAGTTTGCAATAAGTCTAAACCATTTTTAGAGAAAGCCTTGATGGTATGAGTCATGAATGTTCCGCTTAAAACTAAGCACAGAACTGTCAGGCTATTCCACATCCAATTAAAACTTGCCAAACGTGGAGACTTAGTGGGTAAAGGCTTTGGTGAAGAAAGAAACCACCACCAGGAAGTTTGCGGCGGATTGAGACTGTCTCGGCAATTTTCTATATGACTGTTATTTCCAATGCTTTTACTTAAATCTTTTAACTGAAGATCTAGTTCAACTAATTGTGTGAGCGTTTGTGCTGAGGTATTAGACTTGTCTGAGGTAAGTGTGTTTTCTACTTGATCGCGAGCATATAATACTTCTAAAAGTTGCTCCAAAGACAGTTTGGGGTCTGAAGCTTTTATTGCGTGAATCGCCTTGCTGTAGTGGATTATGGCTTGAGATAAACTAGGCTGAGTGTTCATTCCTTTCAGTTATTGGACTTCATTCATGTTTATTTTTTGTATCATATAAAGGCACAAAGAATATTCGTTTAAATATTTTTTTATGTTTTAGATCAACAAACCCGAATTGTTTAACTTAATTTTGCCAAGTCGTGTGTTTCTAAGTTCCTTATAGGCTTCAGAGGACATGATTTTGTCTCACGCAAAGGCGTTTACCCAGCTTCGTGTTTTGGGCAAAGGCGCGAAGAAAAACGCAAAGGATCTTCTAGTTAGAATCCAAATCTTGTTTAATATCCAAATTTAGCAATATCTTCTTACTACTGTGGAGTTTGGGAAGTCAATTTAGAATAGATTATTTTTGCTAGAACTGAGGCGATTATTCCCAACGGCAATGAGACAACAATACCTGTTCTGAAGGAGCGATTAGCTTCAGTCTTTGCATCTTCTGTAATGAGCAACTTCACTGCATCTAACTGTGATTTAGTTAGAGATTGTACTTCTTTTGCCAAACGTTGTGCCTCAGAAGCTTTAGCGGTCTCTTCCTCGACTCTGTTACGAAGACTCAACACGAGTTCTTGCTGTTCTTGAAATTGCTGTTGAAGTTCACCTGCAAGTTCTAATGTATCTTGAGCTATGCGAGGTAACTCAGCGATCGTTAAGTTTTCTGGGAATTCAAGCATGTTGGATAGCTCATCGGCTTTTTGAGTCAATATCTGAAATTGTTCTTCTGCAACTTCATTTTTGATAACCGAATAATCGTGGTCTGGAGGTAATATACCTGCAATACTAAACAACCAGAAGGTTAATATACATCCAGGAACCAAACAGAGATAAAAAATACTAAAGTATATAATCACTCCAAATTAATCATTGCCATAACCTAGCTTTTCTAAGGTAAGCATAATTCCAACAAAAATTAAGAGAAAAACTGATGTTGCCAGTAATCCAAATATCATCCAATAATTGATAATTTCCATAAACTGGAACCTCTTTCTTAAAGATAAAATCTAAATCATATACTTTTTTAAGTAAATAATAAAAATATTTCTTAATTCATTAAACATCCTGATAAAAAACTTACTTTAATTTATAAGTGATATTGAACATTGCTTGCATATTTGTAAACTAGATATTGTCCACTCCAACTGTTGTGATAACTATGGATCAAGAGCAAAGCATTTACAACAAGAAAAAATTCGATTTAGGACAAGAAATCAAAGAAAAAGGCGGAATTAATGGAAATAGAACAACTAAGAGCTTATCGCGATGAGATATTAGAGTTGGCAAAACGCCATCATGCACCTAACATAAGAGTCTTTGGCTCAGTAGCAAGAGGGGAAGCATCGGAAGACAGTGATGTTGATTTTCTAATTGATGTCTCTTCCGAACAAACAGTCTTTGACTTGATTCGTCTAATTCGCGCCTTGTCAGAACTGCTTGAGTGTAAAGTAGACGTCGCCCAAAGCACTGTACTTCATCCCATGATGCGCGACGAAGTATTAAAAGAAGCAATTCCTTTAGAACACTTGTAGGAAACATGAATGAAAAACAAAAGAAAACCCCTGCTTTTTCTTCAGGATATTTTAAGTGCCATTGAGAGGATAGAATCTTATATTAGTGTAGGAAAAGAAAAATTTTTCAATAGCCCCTCATTACAAGATGGCACTTTATTTCGGCTGCAAACTATTGGAGAAGCGGTCAACCAGTTGCCAGATGAGCTTAAGCAGCAATACCCTGAAATTCCGTGGCGTGACATTGTTGACTTTCGTAACTTGTTAGCCCACGTTTATTGGAAGATAGACCTCAATACTGTCTGGTCAATACTTGAGCCTGAGGGTGATTTGACTGCTCTTAAACAAGTAGTGACAAAGATTATTAACGATTTTCAATCAGATTAGTTAATTACTCGTATATTTGTAAACTAGAAGTTGTCCACTCCAACTGTGATAAATATGGATCAAGAACAAAGTATTTACAACAAGGAAAAATTCGATTTAGTTCAAGAAATCAAATCAAAAGGCGGAGTCAAAGGCGATTTCCAGAATATTGACTTAAGCGGTGCTAACCTCAGCAAGACCTTCTTACATAATGCCGACTTTAGTAATGCGACCTTGATTCATACAAATCTTAGTGGAGCCGATCTCAAGCATGTCAAATTCCACAATGCCGATCTAACTAACGCCGATCTCAGTGGCGCAAATCTCAGCTTTGCCTCTTTAATTGGTGTCAATCTGACAGGGGCCAATCTCAAAATGTCAGATTTTAGTGGCGCAGATTTAACCGATGCTAATCTACAAAATGTAACGTTGACTAAATCATTTCTGAGTGCTGCCGATGCCACCAATGCCAATTTTACAGGAGCTAATCTTTCCGAAACGTATCTCTATAGAACTAACTTGAATGGAGCAAACTTAACAGGAGCTAATCTCACAGATACCAAGTTTAACAAAACTAAAATTTCTAACACTATTTTTGGCAATAATATCGGTCTTGATGATGCCGTAAAAGAAGAATTAATCGCCCAAGGTGCTATCTTCAATTCCTAAATATTTGAAATTAATGACAAAACTTCAACTTGTAGGTTGGGTTGAAGAATAAAACCCAACACAGAACAATATTTTGTTGGGTTACGCTGTCGCTAACCCAACCTACAAAAATCCTCTTTTTCTCATTGCCTTTTACCTTTTATCTATTACCTCTTACCTCATTAACTTGAGTTTGAAAATAATCTATCCGATAGTTTAATGATTGAGCAATTTCTAAACCCCGACCATAGTAATTTAAGGCTTGATCAGAATCATTTTGTAATAAATAAAGTTCTCCCAAGCGATCGCAGATCTCTAGTAGTGCATAGGCATTATTTGCCTGTTCATGAATCTCAAATAGTTGCAAATAGCTCTGAGTTGCCAAGGTTAGTTGATTATTTGCTTGATAGAGCATCGCCAATTTTTCCAGAGCTTCATTAGCTAAGGCAATCTGTTGTAAATATTCCGCTAAAATAAAAGCCTCTTGGTAAGCTTCTGAAGCTAATTCAATCTCGTTAATCGCTTGATAATCTTCGGCTAAAGAAATTTTGAGGCTGGCTATTTGTTCTGGTTGCTCTTGCTCAACATATTTTTCGACAAGTTGTTCTTTAATCGCGATCGCTTTTGCTGGCTGATTAGAACTATCGTAAATATCTACTAATTTTAATAAATAAATTGTTGGTTGCTCGGTTTCACTATTATTATCTTGCTGAGCAATTGAAAGCAATTCTTCATAGACAATTCCTGCTTGAACATAATCAAACTTTGCCATATAAAGTTCACCTAAAGTTACCAATAATTCTGCTTCTAATTCGGCATTATTTTGTTGGCGTATTGCAGTTAAAACTTGCTCATAAATATTGACAGCACGATCTAGATAACGAACTTGTTGATAAGCATTTGCTAGATTGATAAATAATTCTAGATCACTATTTTCAGCTGCGATCGCGTCTTGTTCAATTACTTCTAAACGATTGGCGATAAAACGCAACTCTACACCACGATTTTCTTGCCAAGCGATCGCGCCAATTCTTCCTAAATCAGCAATCTCTTCCTTCAATCCAATAGCTCTTTGCAACCTTAATTCTCGAAACCAAAGTGTAAAAGCAGCATCAAGATTTCTTTGGGCTAATTGTTCTGTTGCTTCTTGATTTATTTCAATAATGGCATTTTGAACTCGTCTTTTTTCTAAGGCTGTTAATTCTCTTTGGACATCTAATGGCGGCAATAAAGGATCTTCTTGGGGAGTAGCTAAAGGATCAAAAATATCTGTTTGGGCAATAACTATTTTCTGATTGATAGTGACAGGAGCTACAATGCCAAAGATGGCTAGGAGCATTATAGTTAAACTTTGAAGAATTCCTGAAGAAATGCGATCGCTGGACACTAGATTATTCAATAATTGAAAATGGATAATGGATAATTGAAAATTACCTCTTTTTTAGGAATTAATAATAAAATTTCCTTTTCGATTTAATATGAGGACTGTACTGCAAAGCTTATAGTTTCTACTACATAATGAATTTCTTCCGCTTTCGCTTAATTCGTCCTTTATGCTGTCTAATCATACTCTTTTCTGTTACTGCTTGTAGTTTGCCACCTCGGGTTATGGCACAGGACAGAATGTTCCTCGATTTATCTTTAGAATTTCTCGATAGTTACGAATTACCCCAAACGAGCTTTGAAGATACCATAGTCGGTGGCTTATCCGCGATCGCTTATGATCAAGTAAACGATCTCTTTTACGTTTTATCCGACGATCGCAGTCAAAGAGGAGCCGCCAGATATTATACGATGAAGTTAAATCTGCAAGAGCGGCCCAATAATGAGATCTCTATTAATAATGTCACAGTAGAAAATGTCATTTTCCTCAAAGATCAAAATGGCAATCTCTTCGCGGAAGGAACCATTGATCCAGAAGGGCTTGCCCTATCGCCTAGGGATACGGTGTTTATTTCTAGCGAAGGTGCCCCCGAGCTAAATATTAATCCCTTCGTCGCCGAGTTTGATTTAGTAACAGGACAGCAGCGATCGCTAGTGCCAGTTTCGCCAAGATATTTTCCTGAAGAGAATCAAGGAATTCGTAAAAATCTCGCTTTTGAATCCCTAACGATCAAACTTGTGGGATTGCCCCAAGATCCTTTTCGATTATTTACCGCGATCGAATCATCATTAATTCAAGATCAATCTGAAGAAGAAAACGCCAGAATTCGCTTTTTGCATTATGTGATTAATCCCATTGGCGATCCAATTGTGATTGCCGAACATTTGTATTTACTAGAACCAGATGAACCTGAAACTATTTCCAATGGATTAACAGAATTATTAACTCTCGATCAAGAAGGCTATTTTCTTAGTTTAGAACGTACCTTTGGTTTTCTTGGTGCAGGAGCCAAAATATTTCAAGTAGTTGCTGGGAATGCTAGTGATACCTATACGGTGGACAGTCTTCAAGATATATCTAATGTCCAACCGATGAACAAGCAATTGCTGTTGGATCTCAAAGATTTGGGAATCTATCTCGATAATCTGGAAGGAATGACCCTGGGGCCTCGATTACCTGATGGTAGTCATAGTTTAATACTTGTTAGTGATAATAATTTTAGTGAAGATCAAGTTACTCAGTTTCTCTTATTTCGCCTTAATCAGTAAATCAGAAGTCAAAAGTCAAAAGTCAAAAGTCAAAAGTTAGAAATTCGCTCTAAAGGATGCCGTGATCCATAAACTAAGAACGCAATATATCTCGCATATAAATGATAAATCATAATATCTTAATCTTCCTCCTCATCACCACAACTTACAATTTAGTTACAACTTTGCGAGAAAATGGAATTCAAAAACCACCAGGAGAATTAATTAATATTGGTAAATTCAAACTACATTTATATCGTAAAGGAACAGGTAAGCCAACTGTAATTATTGATCATAGTTTAGGAGGAATAGAAGGTTATTTTTTAATAGATGCTTTAGCTGAAATAACTCAAGTATGTATTTATGATAGAGCTGGTTATAGTTGCAGCGATCGCAGTAAAAAACCTCGTTGTAGCCAGAATATTGTCACCGAATTAGATTTACTTCTAACCAAAGCCAATATCGAACCACCATATATTTTAGTCGGCGACTCTTTCGGTAGCTATAACGTTCGTCTTTATGCCCATCAATTTCCCGAAAAAGTCGTTGGTCTAATCCTAACCGATGGCTTACACGAAAATGCAATGCTCAATTTACCACCAATTATTAAAGCTATCAAACTATTTTTCTTGTCAGGATTTATTATTTCTATTGTTGGTTCTTTAGTGGGAATTATTCGTATCTTGGGAAATTGTGGAATATTTGAATTAATCAAACCAGAATTAAAGAAGTTTTCCCCATCAATCAGAAAAAGAGTAAAACGTTCTTTCTATCGCCCTAAACATTGGATTACAATGGCTCAAGAAATCAGTACTCTAGAAAATAGTGCTAGACAATTAAAAGTAGCCAATAATTTTAACGATTTACCAATTGTCAGTATTAAATCTCAAACATTTTTAAAGCGTTCTCTATTTAATTTCTTTTTTCCCTTTACTAAACTAGATCAAGTCAGAGATCAAATACATC
>JBCCYD010000131.1:0-13984 GCA_039190385.1 Cyanobacteria bacterium P01_F01_bin.143
AGCAGCAAAACGTTTATCTTGCAGCAATGATTACACATTATTGATTTATTTCTTACTTTTATAACTTATTCTTTATATTCTGTATCAAATAAACAATAATAGTAAAAATACCCAAAGTTGATTGCCAAGAAGGAGTTTAAATCTATTAGTAATCCCTGAAAAATTGCTTAAAATTACTTAAAGATCAACTCCTTCTTCTCTCGCTCTTTTTTTGGAGACTTAGCTAATTTAGTGTTCGAAATCACACAATTTTGATTGTTTTTCAAAAAAATATGAGATAATTTATGCTTATCCAAACAGATTATATTTTTAAAATAATCATATGCTATTAGCTTTATATTTTTATCTACCTTAGGGATAATTTGCTTTAATTGTTTTAACTGCTCGTCAGACCATTCATTTGATTGCGTTTTTATTTGCGCAAATGTTTTATTATCACAAAATGAAGCTCCAAATTGACTTAATAAGTATTGATTATCTTTGTTGATTTGTGACTCAAACCTCTTCATTTCATTTTGATTAGCTTGAAATTTATCTCCTTCTATTTTCCAAAATTCTCTTGTATCTGTGTTTCTTCTAAAGGGATTCTTTTTTCTACCTTGAATAAAAAAAGGTTGTTCGCGATTAATAAAAGAAATCAATCTGGTTACTTGAGCTGATATAGAATCATTAGAACGGCAGAACTCTAAATTTGAAAAATCATCAACTCCAATTATTTCCAAGAAATAGCCTACTGGGCCATGCTTGTGCTGACATGCATCGGTGAAAGAAAAAAATTCTGCTTCAGGGAAAACAGATTCAATTTTGCCTATTACATCCATAATTGAAAGTATATTGAATCTTTCAATACAATGTCCCCCTTTTATCTTTTGCTGAATTGCGCTATTTATAAAAGACAAAGGAGGCCTTATAAACATAATTAAACGTACTTTATAACCATAGGATTGCATTTTGGTTATTGCTTGATCAAGTTCTGATTCTGATAGACCACATATACCCTCGCCTGATATGACAATTTTTGTATATTCTTGACTTAATACATGATTTAATTGTTCTTCGTATTTTTTGTTGGTTGCACTTACATCTACTCCCATTCGAATATTTCCGTGATATTCTTCTGGTTTACTGGTAAATAAACTACCAAATGGGAATGAATGATTTATAATGACTTTATTGTCTAATTTGAATAATGGATAATATAACCCAAGTTTTTCTAATTCATCTCGATTATTAGCGCAGGTTTTTTGTATCGATGATGTTGCTGTTTTGGGGAATCCTGCATGAATTATTACTTGTTTCATTTTTCTCAGTAATAGTAATTATGCTATATGTAAGATTTTTTATTTACTACAAATTTTGTTCTTGAATAGAAAACAGATCGAGTAAAGCTCGATCTGTTTTCGAGCAAATCAGGAATTCTCGTAAATTTCAGTATTACTATTGTGCTTTAGTTTTTTTATACAAACGCGATATTTCTTGAAGCTTACGAGCCTCAGCCATGAAATCTGTATTAATTAATTTTTCGTAGGAATTATGAACATGCCATGAGGAATCAGATTTAGCAAAAACCGATATACAATCAACAGGACATTCAGATTTAGCCCAATCAATTAGTTCCTGACTTAAAAAAGATAGATTATATTTTTCTCCCACTTTTTTAACTATCTCAGCACTAACAGTTCTTCCTCGATTATTCAAAGGCCTACTGTATAGCCTATCCCAATCTTCTTTATTGCCAATAGGTTCGCCTTTTGAATCAATATATTGACCCAAATTAGAGTGATGAAAGAAACCTACGCCATCAGGCTTTAATTTACTAGATAATTGCTCCAAATATGAATCTAATACTTCTATTTCACAATGTACTAAAGAATCCATTGAAAATACAAAATCAATCGAATTATCGGAAATCATATCTAATAATTTTCCATCATTAACATGAAATTCGATATTAGTAGAATCAACAAATCTCTCTTGGCATGCTTCTATACATTCTTGAGACAAATCGACTATAATCAGCTTCTGGCACATATTTTTCAAGTATTTAGTCCAACGACCAAAACCTGGAGCAATCTCTAAAATAGTAGAAGTCCCTATATTACCTGTATACGTATTGGTAAGATAGTCGTGTATTCTTGGGAGAATTGTTCCATACCACTGCATATCTGCTCCACCCCAAGTTGCAGACCATTCATCTCCTTTTTGATCCCATTGATATAGTCCGTCCCATCTTGACTTATTCCAAATTAAACTAGGCATAAATTCTATCCTCTTCTTTACTTTTAGTAATGTTGATATTTAACTATGAAGATTTTTTCCGTATCTTTAAGTATCTAATTGACGAGCAAGTAAGATAATAGCTCTAAATTGCACGCATCACTACAATATTTTGGTAATAACCATTTGTTGCTTGTCGAATGTCTAAAATATCGAAATAATTACCCCAAACCCGACGTACATAATCTGTAGAATGATAAGTAGCTTTATAGTAATCTTTATCAGGTAGTTTTGTCCCTAAATTAGTATCAGGAATCTCAGAATTAAAGCCTTCATCAAGAGTATTTTCCATGATTCTTGTACTAACATTTGAACTCAAAAATACAAACTCACCATGATAGGTCATAAAAACAATCCCTCCTGGTTTCATAATTCGCCTAATCTCTTGTAACCATTGATGCTGGGTATATTCAGTCAAATGAGTAAATACAGAAATCCCAAAACACAAATCAAACTGATTATCCTCAAATTGCAGTGGTGGATATAATGGAGCAACAGAAAAATTACCAGTGGAAAAGTTTTGTCGACACCAATCAATATTCACGCTATCAATATCAGTTCCATAAAGCTCTAGTTCAGCGTCAGGATTATTGAGAAAATAACGACTTACTCTGCCGCAGCCACAACCCCAATCTAAAACTTTCTTAAAATCAGATAATTTTTTCTCCGTACATTCATTGATAATCTGAAGCATTGTTTGATAGGTAGAATATCCTCCAATAACAAATTGCGTCATATTTATCTTTGGGCCAGAAACGCGAGCTGCTAATTGCTGAGTGGGCAAGTTAATTTTATCGATATTAAAAACCTCTTTTGGAATATAGATTCTTTGATTTAAATTACAAGGTTGATTCGTCTTCTTGTTAACCCAGTCAATTATAATTTCTTTATTTTCAAAGTCTGAATCAATTAAAGAAGTCTGTGCTTGAAACAAAGCTTTTCTAGAGGACAAAAACCAAAATTGTTTCTGGATTTGTTCATTTTCTATAAATTTAACTTGTTCGAAAGGGCGACCTTGGATCACAAAATCTGTTGATTTTAGTTCCAGATCTTTTGCTAGTACATAACCTCCTAAATGAATCTTTCGATTTTGAATAGAGATAGAAGGACGCCAAAAACTATCATCTCGAAATTCACTTTCTATCTGTTTTGAGTAATTCTCTATCAGTGAGGCAAACTTGAATAATCCATTTGGAAGAGTTTTTTTTGTATTCGCAAAACAAACTTTAATTTCAGTCTGTTCTGTCGGCATGGTTCTCACTCTCCATGGCCAGTTATACTGAAAGCCATGTAAAGTGCTACCATCAGTTACGTTTACTCTAGCAAGATCTGGACGGGGTAAGTTAGCAGCTACTCTAGCTTGCAATACATCATTTACAATGATATCTACATAAATAGACTCTTTAGATTCCTTATTAAAAGCCCACCCACTTATCAACTGAGAATTCTTGACATCAACATGACCTAATAATTGCATAATTTTCTTCCAATAATTAAATTTAATAGGTAATCTAATTTTGATTTTTTTGTTAATTAACAAAGAAAGCTCATTTTTTTTTGAGCATAAATCAAATATTACAAAAATATTGAAAATGTTATATTTTCATACGGATCATTTTTTCTAGTTCTTCGTTGTATGGCTTAAAAAAATTATCCAAACTTTGTTTTACTGACAAAGGTGGTTCAGGATATTGATTCCCATAAAATTTTTTAACATTAGTAATTAAATGATCTTGCAATCCTAAAAAAGAAAATAATTCTTCAATTAGATGGTCAGAATTATTTTCTAAATCATGGTAATTTAAAATTAACATTTGTTGCTTGGAAAAAATTTCTAACCATTTCTTTAAATGTATACTATACAAGCCATTCTCTATATAATTGAATGTTGCAGAGATCGGTTTTTCTTGAAATTTTTCTATCTCAGCAGCACTGAAAGCTTGTTCAATTGTTCTATTCTCATTTTTAACCCTATTTACCTGATGATAGTAATGGGAAATTGCTCTATCTGTAGGATTTCTTAATAGAACAATAATTTTTGCATGAGGAAACATACTGAGAATTCGTGAAGGAGTTTCCTCATAAACTAAATAAGATGGACTTGCTTCTCCAGTTATTAATTCTTGACCATGCTCGTTCTCTCTTCTCGCATCAAACTGAGAAAGATACCAATCCAATCCTTTGGCAAAATTGAGAGTAAAAAAATGTAGCTCTTTGGGATATCTCTTAATTACACGAGGATGTTGACAAATATAATTATAAATAGCTGAGGTTGCAGATTTCATGGCTCCAATTACAATAAAATCAGGGCCAGGATATTCTATCTCATTATTAAAACTTACTACTATTTTAGCTAGCTGCTCCTGATTTCCATCCGAGAAATTTACCTTGATAATTATTGCCACTTTTTCATATTTCGATAGTTCACTAATATTTAATAATGTCGAAAATCCAATATTGGGGTCTGACACTGATATATCATTGTAAACATTCAATACATCTTGGCGTGGATGATGCAGTGTAATTCTCTGCAAAGACTGGTCTTCAGCTAATATTTCAATTGATTCAACAGAAGATTTTTTACTTAGTATCCAGCCTGATATTTTAACCTTATTTGAAATCAACTCATTGTCATTTTTAGGTGAATCGATATTAAAGTCATGAAAGTATTCAGAATTTTTTGATGATAATCTAAAAACATGGGAAACTTTAGCAATTGTGATTTTAGGCATAGCTTTACCTTAATTATTTAAATAGTTGTTAATATTTTTTCAAATTTAGGTAAAGCTCCTTTTTTGTCACAATTTTTTATAACTGACTTTTGAGCATCACCCAGCCATCTTGGGGCAAAAGTAAGATAGTCAGGGGGAGGAAAAATACGATTGATAAATGATTCAAGCAGCTCTACTGTAGGATGTCCATTAAGAACATAACCCCAACGATCTAAGGCAAATCTTCTACCTCCAGTTTTACTAAAACATAGGGCTTGTTTTCCCAAAATTAAAGCTTCAATAACAATCAAAGGATTAGGATCTTCTCGGGAACTAAGAACAAACAAATCAGCTAAATTCAAATAAAAGTAAGGATTATCTACTTCTCCGGTTAAAAAGAAGTTACTCGATTTTTCGGTAAGATGTTTTTTTTCAATGGGATTAGTATATTTGCCCTCTGAATTCCATTTGCCAATCCAAAGAAATTGCAGATGGGGCATTTTACAAGCGGTATCGAAAAAAATGTCTACTCCTTTGCGATATGATGCCACTCCAGAGGCGCAGACAATGGGCTTATTAAGATCAATATTTTCTTCTTTAATATTTTTAGGTAAAGGTTGTGCTAATTTTGCTTGCTGAATAATTTTCTCACAATCAAAAAAACAATCCATGACAATAGAATTAGGGGGCTTACTATCAAAAAAAGCAGAAGCATTCTTCTCTACATCTTGAGAAACATAAATCGCAAAATCAGTATAATTCATAATATCTAAGGTGACATTACGCATTAATAACTGACTTCTACATTCATCTTCCATCTCATGAAGGTGGAAGATATTTTTTACTTTACACAGCCTTGAGGCTACTACCCACTCTGCCGAAGCCACTGAGTTAACATATACTAATTCAGGATTATGTTGTTTAATAAATTGTTTTGCCGTTTCTACTTTTTCAACAAAATCTTGACTACAAACTTCATGGCTATTATTCACATTAAAATATTTTATTCCTTCTCGATTTTCCTTCTTAGCTTGCTGTAATAATGGGCCATCTTGTTTTGTGACCAGCATGACATTATGACGACTAGCGATTATTTTTGCCAACTCAAAGACAAATTTAGGAGCGCCTGTTAGTGAGGCAGCATGGGAGACAAAGATGATTTTCATATAATTAGTCCTGCCAAAAAAATCTCATACCTTGATTTCTAACTAAATTACCAATAATTCTTTCTATCGCATGGGCAATTTGTCCATCTTTTTGAAAAGATATACTTGCCCCATCACCATTTTCTAGTTCCACATTCCCATATTTATCATAGATAATTTTCATTATTTGGGGCCTGACAAACATCATGGTTCCTGAGAGATATTCACAATCTCTTGCTTCAGGTTTAATTTCAAACTCATCAAGTAGTTGCTGGTAATATTTGGTATTATTTAATACTTCTGTATTTCTCCAATAACGAGAACCAATCAATCCCACAGAAGAATCATTTCTCATCACTTCTAAGTTAATTCTGACTTTTTCGGGACTTCCCAAAATAGCATCGTATAAATCTTTGCGCCATTGATCAGACATGACTTGACTAATATGGGGACTTTTCTTGGTATGACACAGACAAAATATATCATATTGTGAAAAATCAAGTTGACCCATTGATGCTAATTGACCACCAATATCTTTGCCATTATTTTTAGAAATTATAATTCTCGCATTAGGAAAATCTTGGCGTAGTTGATCGTGAATCTCAGGTTGCCAAATACTCTCAACTATATTAATAAATAGATCGAATTCCTCTTCTATATTTCTTAAATAGTTACTAATTTCTGGCCAAAGATCGAAATAGTATAAATGGAAAAGTACTGCTAATCGTTTCCCTTGAGATTCAGTAGTTGATACTTCCCAAGAATCAGCTTTTGGTGAAGCTCGATTGAAAAAGTTTTGACTAATTCTTTTAAATATAGATTGCTTGGCTGGCTCTGCGTTTTTGAGCAAGTTTTCCTTGATTAGCGACTTGGGTGCCACATCAGGTCTTGTTTTCAACTGTTCAAGGCGATATATTCTACCTTCCTTAATGCCAATCGTCATGTAATGAGTAATTGCCACCCATTTAGTCTTAATGGCAGCTTGCAAGTCTATGTGAAGGGTAATATATTCTTGCCAGTCAAAATCAGCTGGAAGATCGGATTTTTGCAAACCATGAACTTGATAGAGTTGTTTTTCCGCGCAGATACGATTTTCCTTTTTTCCATTGTCGATCCAATGCTGGTAGGCTTTTTCGTAGCTATCTAAATAACTTATATCCTGATTGTAATCAACGTAGAATTGCCAATCAAAGGTCAACTCTTGATCAGATGGCTCATCACTGTCAGGGTTTTTGGTGACTGAATCTTGAGGGGCCTCATAATAAAGCTGGTTATAATAAAGCTGTTTATAGGAATAAAGTCTAGCCTCTTGAATTCCATTTAAGAGAAAATGCTGAATTGCCTGCCATTTCAAACTTATTATCGGTTGCAAATCGGCATTTAGCTCTAGATACTCTTGCCAATCAAAATCGGCAGGTAGAACTGTTCTATCAATGCTGTTACTGGCATAGAACTGTTGGGCAGAACAAATACGATTTTCCTGCTGTCCATGTTCAATCCAATGTTGGAATGCCTCCTCATAACTGGAGAAATGACTTACATCTTCGTAGTATTGAATATAAAACTGCCAATCAAATTCGGATTCTGAGTCCTTAGCAAATTCTAATGTTAAGTCGTTATCAGTTCTGGATTCCGAGTTATTTTTGTCTCTGGCTTTTAAAGCTAGACCTAAGGTGCGATATAAGTGATAAGAACTTTTATATATGTTGATACCATAAAGCTTAATTCCTTGTTTACTGATCTCAATTACTCGATCAATGTCATTATTTTGCAGTAGTTGTTTTGCTAAATTAAAGTAGAGCCAATCAGGCTGATTTTCTTCTAATGAGATTGCTTTTTCATAATATTTAATGCAATTTACGGTATCCTGTTTGCCTTCATAAACTATGCCGATCGCACGATAAATCTCATCCGACTCACTATGAAAGTGTAAAGCCTTTTCTCCTAACTCCAAAGCCTGATCAAAGTTAGTGACTTCTGCTAACAAAGTGATTGCATTACCGTAAACCCAAGCTGCTTGGTTCTCATAAAGTTGAATCGCCTCCAAATAAAGCGCGATCGCCTCTTCTGTTTTACCTTCTTTATGCTTACTGACAGCTTTGGTATTTAACTCACTATATTTTGCTTCTAATAATATTTCTTCTTCTGTTAATATTGTTTCTTCTTCCGGTAATATTGTCTCTTTGGGCAATAGTTCCTGTATATTATTTATCTGGTCAAAAGCAAAATTAATCTTTTCTTGAATATTAGGAATCTCAGCCTCAGCTGATAAATCCCTAGAGTAAAAATCTACAACAGCTTTAGCGTAATAAAAAATCGCTTTAGTCCAGTTTTCCTCCACAGATAAAGCCTCAGCTAAATGATAATTGAGCCAACCACAATCACCATGAAACTTTAATCCTAAATCACCAATCTCGATCGCTCGCTTCACTTGCCGGCTATCAACCAACATTTCCACCACAGAAGAATATAGCCAATCTGGTTGCTGCTCTGATATTTCTAAGGTTTGTAAATAACAACTAATACTACTCGTCCAATCACCTTGCTGATTAAAAGCTAACCCAATAGCCCGATAAACGCCCTCAGATAAGGGATGATTTTCTAGAGCTTTTTCTCTGAGGCTTAATGCTTGCTCCAGCTGTCCCGCCTGAGCGAGTAAGGTAATTAGATTTTCGTAGACCCAAGCTGGCTGTTGGATATTAAGTTCTACAGATTCTAAATATAAGGCAATAGCTGCTTCTATTTGACCTTCTTGCTGTTTAGCTAGAGCTTGATTCTGTAAGCTACAAGATTTTTGTTCTAATAATTTTTTATTAGGGTTTTTCGCACTCTCAATTGCTAGATTAATTTTATCTCGGATATTAGGTATATCAGGTTTGATTTGAGCTGCTTTAGTATAATAAAAAATCGCTTCAGCCCATTGTTCCTCCATAGCCAGGGCTTTAGCAAGATGATAATTGAGCCAACCACAATTATCATGAAATTTCAATCCTAAATGACCAATCTCGATCGCACGCCTCACCTGATCAGCATCAACTAACATTTCAACCAAGGCAGAATACAACCACTCTGGTTGGTCTTGGGAAATTTCTAGGGTTTTCCAGTAATAAGTAATACTATTGACAAAATCACCTTGTTGATGGAAAGCAAACCCAATTGCCCGATAAACCTTATCAGACTGGAAATGAAATTTTAAAGCATAGGTCTTAAGCTTGAGAGCATCAGAAATTCGACCTACTTGAGATAACAAAATAATGATATTTTCGTATACCCAATCTGGCAGTGAAGCTTCAAGATCTAAAGATTTTAAATATAAATCAATAGCTGCTTCTGTTTGTCCTTTTCTATGCTTAGCTACTGCTTGACTTAGGAAATATTGAACTTGTTCGGTCGTACCAGAAATCATCATTTTTTCTCTTCATAAAATAATTAAAAAACCAAACTATACTTGGGTTAGGAATTTTTCCATAATTTGAACTAAGTTTTGTTTAATGACTTCTGGTGTAAAAATCTTAATTGCTTCTGGGGAATTACTGGCTAAATTATCCCAAAGCTCTTGGTTTTGATAAAGCCGTAAAATTGCTGCTGCAAACTCTTCTGTGGTATTAGCTTCCAAAAGATTTTTGCCAGCCGTTAAATGCATTCCTTCAATTCCTACAGCAGTAGAAATTATGGGCAAACTATATTCTAAACTTTGTCCAATTTTGCCTTTCATCCCAGCACCATATCTCAGGGGAGAAACAAAAATGCGATGACCCAAGAAATAGTCGCTCACATCGGCAATATAGCCTGTAACCGTAATGCGATCGCTAGCCAAGCCTTGAACTTGTGCAGTGGGATTACTCCCGAGTAAAGTAACTTTAATCTCGGGCAACTCTTGCCAAACCAAAGGCATAATTTCCCGGCATAGCCAAAGAACTCCATCAATATTGGGTGGATGATTGTAACTTCCAATAAACAAGATATCTTTTCTCGCCGCAAAACTGGTATCTCGCTCCGTATCCACACTAATGCGAGGTACATGAATATTAGGCACTACCTCTACTGGGTAAATCCCTTGCTGTTGGAGAATTGATTTTTCTACATCTGTTACGGTGAGCGTCAAATCTGCTTGATGGGCGATGGTCAATTCTCGCTTTTGCATATTGACCCATTCCGTAGACTCAGTCGATTCCGAGCTCTTGTTCCCCGAAGACAATTCCCAAGCCCGTTTCATTCTCAGATAATGAAGGTCAATGGTGTCATAGATAACCTTAATATTTTCCTGAGAGCGAATTAGGGGCAAATATTTTTCATTGAGATTAGGACGACAAATCCAAGCCACATCAACCAAAGCTAATCGTGCTCTAATTTGGGATTCGGGAGTTGAGCCAAAACCATCTTGGGTATAGATAGTTTCTATTTGCAGATTTTGTAATTCCCCATTATAGGGTTCATCCTTAACTCCATTATCCGCCACAAAAATTACGTGATATTCTAGCTCCCTAAATATTTTTAGTAAATGGAACATTCTTTGGGCACCAGATTCTTTGTCATAGCAAGGCATATAGCTATCTATCACTAGAATAGTTTTTTGTCCTTGATATTTCCTGGCCCCATGAGCAAGATTGTCGATTCCTTTATTAACCAAATATTGACTAGTTTCTAGAACATGTCGCCATTTTTGTTGAAATTTACCCGCGTTGACAACTTGATATTGCTTAACTCCACTATTAGTAGAAGTTCCTGAGGTTACTCCTTCATAGTGAATAACTTCTGATTTGGGTTGATAAATTACTTTTAAGCCCAATTGATGGCGAATCGCAAAGCAGAGATCGGTATCTTCGTAATATGCCGGAGCAAAATCGATCGCAAACCCATTTAAGGATTCAAAGGTCGCTTTTTTCACCATCAAACTGGCCCCAGAGCAATAATCCACTTCTCGCAGATAGTTGTATCTCGGATCAAATGGATTATTATTGCGACCATAATTCCAACCTGAAGCATCTTGCCAAATAATTCCGCCTGCTTCTTGTAGTGAACCATCAGGATAAACTAATTTAGAACCGACAACTCCTACAGTGGGATCGTTTTGTAGCACTTCAACCAGGCTTTCTATGGCCTGAGGACGAATCTGGGTATCATTATTGAGAAAATAGAGATATTCGCCTTGAGCAACCGCCGCACCTTTGTTACAAGAATGGATAAATCCTAGGTTTTCGGGGTTATTAATTAGGTTCAAACCCTCTACGTGCTCTAGGATTTCTTGGGTACAGTCGGAGGAGCAATCATTAACTACAATTACTTCGACTAGGGTCTCTGGAGCAATATGGTTCGCCACCGAAGACAAACATTGGAGGGTATAGTCGAGTTTGTTGTAGACAGGGATAATAATTGATACGACAGGGCGATCGCTGCAAGGAAGGGTGATATCTGCAGTTACGTTTGCGGTATTAGTGTTTTCTGTTTGTTGGAGCGTTGATGTGGGAAGGCTAATCAATCGCTCAACTAACTTTTTTACGTCAGTCTCCGGATGTTTCTCCATCAGGGCATTGGTCAGGCGAATCGTCGCTTCCACATTTTTTGGTTGCAGTTGCACGGCCATTTGATAAGCAACGATCGCCTCATCAAGATTTTTTTGTTCGATTAAGCTATTGCCTAAGCTCAAATAGAGTTCGAGATTGTTTTTATCGATCGCGAGGGCTTGATGGTAATTACTGACGTTATAAGGATCTTGCTCAATTGCTCGCATAAAATGATTGAGCGCTATTTTTCGATCCTGCTCGCTTTGTTGAAAAAAGGCCTGACCTAATTTATGTTGCAAATCAGGTAAATCAGCTTGAATTTTAACCGCAGTTTGATAAGCTGCGATCGCCTCAGACCATTTGCCAACTATTGAGAGGGCATCCCCTAATCGATAATGACTCCAAGCATAATCAGGCTTTAGAGAAATGGCTTTTCTTAAAATCGCGATCGCCTCGTCTGGTCTATTGACTTGAAGCAACATCAATCCTAGATCATTGTACGACCAAGGCAAATCTGGTTTGACAATAATCGCTCGACGATAAACCTCAATTGCCTCTGACCATAGTTGCTGATGACCCAAGGCTCCACCTAAATTATGCAGCGCTTCCCAATAGTCCGAATCAATCTCTAAAGCTTGTTTGTAGCAGTTAATTGCCTGTTCCCAACTACCTTGCTGGGTAAAACATAATCCCAAATTAAAATACAGTTGGGGGTTTTGCGGATTATGCTTGATTCCTTCTTGGTAACAAAGCAAAGCTTGCTGGATTTCTCCAGATTTAGTCAAAAGCTCTCCTAAGTGAAGATAAGCATCGAGTAGGGTAGGCTGCAATTGAATTGCTCTGCTATGGCAAGTGATCGCTTGAGCTACTTTTCCTTGAGTTGTCAAATTTTTGGCTAACTGAAAATATTCATCCGCTTGCAAACCCTGAGCATCTAGCTCAATTGCTCGCAACCAATAGCTAGTAGCCTGCTCTACCTTATCAATCTGAGTCAGAACCCGAGCTAAATTACGATAGACCGCCGCTAATTTGGGGTTAAGCTCAATGGCTTTTTGATAATGTATAATCGCTTCTCGCCATTGCCGTTTTTGAGCATAAAAATTACCTTGGCTTGCTTGATAATCAGCCGAATTTACCGAGGCCGGAACCGGCAAATTCTTTTTGGTTTTGGGGGAATTACCAGAGAAATGCTGCTGAAGAGATAATTGCTTTCTGGCTGCTGGCAAAGAACGAGTCCCCACAGAATCTTTTAAATGCAGCAGTTGTCGATAGTAAATGGTAGATTCTTGCCAGAGTCCCATTTTCTCGGTGATGGCGGCGAGTCTTTGGTAAGCTTGGCCAAAGTTGGGAGCTAGTTGCACCGCTTGTTGATAATATTTGAGAGCCTGTTGCAAATTCCCTTGTTGACAAGCTTGTTCTCCTAAAGCAAAAAAATCTTGGGGAGATTTTGGCGTCTGAGTTGGAGACTCCAATTTTTCTGCTTGAGCTAGGATTTTTTGGGCTTTTTCTGGTTCTCCCAAATTTCGCCAGACCCGAGCTACATGTTTATAGACTCCGGGAAAATCTGGTTTGAGCTCCAAAGCTTTTTGATAATAGTCGAGAGCTTGTTGCCATTGCTTTTGCTGGGCGTAGAGAGTTCCGAGATTGGCATAGGCTTCGGGAAAATCTGGTTTAATCGCGATCGCTCTACCATAATAGCCAATCGCTGTAGAAAACTCTTCCAGGGATTGATTGGCATCTCCTAGAAGCTTATAGGCATCTCCTAATTTGGAGTCAAACTTAAGTGCTGTTTCACAGGCTTGAATTACCTCTGGCCATTTTGATTCTTCTCGATAGGCCAATGCTTGTTCGAGGTAAATATTAGCCGCATCTAATTTTGTTCCTTGAGGCTGTAAATGTTTTTTTACTCGGGCGATATGGCTATATACCCCAGCCATATCCGGTTTGATTTCTAAGGCTTTTTGGTAATAATCGAGAGCTTGCTGCCATTTTTCTTGCTGGGCGTAGAGACTACCAAGATTGGCATAAACTTCGGCGAAGTCTGGTCTAATCGCGATCGCCTTGCCATAATAGCCAATGGCTACCGAAAATTTACCTAAACTTTGATGCGCATCCCCTAGAATTTTATAACCTTCTGCTAGCCTAGGATTTAGCTTCAGTGCCGCTTCACAAGCGCGAATTGCTTCTGGCCACCGTGATTCTCCTCGATATGCTAAGGCTTGTTCTAGGTAAATTGCCGCAGAACGTGTCTCTTGGGTCGCAACTCGATTATCGATAATTTCAGCTTGTTTCATAGGGGATATATTTAAGGTTTTATTATGAACTAATTATCTTTAATTAATTGTAT
>JBCCYD010000132.1:0-13911 GCA_039190385.1 Cyanobacteria bacterium P01_F01_bin.143
AGCCTATCACTTTTGGTCGTCTGTTCCCCTTACCCTTCAATCATCCTAGCCATTCATTTATTTCTGATTCTTCTTAATTGTAAAAAACCTACCCTTGTAAGGAACACGGAACTGGGCTTGTCTGTGTTTATCTGTGCTTGCCCAGCTCCGTGTTCTGGGGACAATATTCAAATCGATAAATTATGCAAGAAGTCTAGTAGACTCAGGCAAGAAAGCATAGGTTATAAGCAATAATGAAAACCGCAAACTCCAACTGGTTAAACTTTATTTACAAAACATCATTATTTTTTTGTTTAATCAGTTTATTATCATTTATCATCGGTGCTATTTTATTCCAACAAACTCAAAAAAATCGACTTCAAGATGCCAAAGAGAAAAGCAAGCGCGAAGCAGTACTGGCAACCCTAGAAATTGAACGAGAATTAAGAGATTTTTCCCAGCCCCTACGTCTTCTAGCCAAAGAATTAAGAACAGGGGAATTGTCAACTCAAGAACTACAAACCGAACTGCAACGAGAAATTCAAGACAACCCCAAAATCACCAATTTGGGAGTAGCCTATAATCTCTTTTCCTATAGCCAGAATGAAATGTTTTATGCTCCGACCTATGTACGAACCAAAGATGACATAAAACTAGTTCGTCTCGAAAATATTTACGACTATACACTACCGAAATATGGCTGGTTTCGCGATACCTTTGTCAAAGGAGGTCATTGGGGAGAACCCTATTCTTGGCCCAAAAATGATTTAGTTGATGATGTTTTGTTCGGCTACTATCAACCGTTTTATCAACAAGAACAAGGTACAGAGACCGAATCACTACAGGGAGTTATCTATGCCGAATATTCTTTTACTCATTTAGAAGAAATCATGGATTCTCTAAACTTAGGGAAGACTGGTTATGGTTTTTTAATTTCGCAACAAGGTAAATTCATTGCCCATCCCAATCCCGAGACAGTAAGAAGAAATCGCAATATTGCCGATATTTTGCAACAACAGAAAAATAATAAACAATTAATCAATACAGTAAATAAAGTTTTTGAAAATCAAATTGTCGAAACAGAATTTATTGATCAAATTACTGGTAAGAAATCCTGGGTTTACCTCAGACCTCTAGATTTAAATGATTGGGTAGTCGGAATTGTTTTTTTTGAAGAGGAAGTTTTAATTGATTCTGAGAAGAAAAGACAGAGGCTAATTCAACTGAGTTTACTATTTATGTCTTTCTTATTCTTCTTGGGAATTGTTGGCCTATGGTCGGAAAAGTTTACGCCGCGAAAACTTTGGCTATTATCAATTTTTAGCTCAGTCTTATTTCTTGCTGAAATTGGATTTATTTGGCAATTAGTACTGGAAAATCATAATTATCTTGCCAATAGATTAGTTTTACTCAATAAAGCAGAATTAGAACAAATATTATCTTCTCATATTAAATTAATCGAAAGACTATATCAGGTAACACCACCAAAAATCCCTACCGGTTTTTTCCTCGAATCAGTAAAATTTTCCGACGGCCACGAAGTATTCATTACGGGCTATGTTTGGCAGAAATATTTATTGGGAACCTATGATGATTTATCTCGTGGTTTTATTTTTCCTGATGCGGTCGATGCTAATGATCTAGAGATCAGTGAAGCCTATAACTACGAAAGAGATGGCTTTGAAGTCATTGGTTGGTATGTAGAAGCCACTTTACGTCAAGATTTTGAATTTTCTAAATATCCTTTTGACCGCAAAGATATCGAAATCCAAATCTGGCATGAGGATTTGACAAGCGAAGTCATTCTAGTTCCTGATTTAGATTCCTATGAATTAATTAATCCCAAGATCAAGCCAGGAGTTAATCAAGATATTATTTTAGATGGTTGGACATTAGAAGGTAGTTTCTTTGAATATAAATTTCGCGAATTCAATACTAATTTTGGCTTTAGACAAGGTTTTTCTCGCAATAATGCTCCAGCACTTTATTTTACGATCGCGGTTAGAAGAAATGTCTTTGCACCTTTAATTTCTAAGCTCGTAGCCTTAATTTGCGTTGTCGCTTTATTATTCGCGGTGTTGCTGATCCTCAATGCAGAAAGAGCGATGGAAATCTTAGGCGTTGCGGCTGGTTTAATCTTTATTCTCATTATTGAACAGATATCCGTCAGAGAGGCGATCGCAGCTCAAGGATTGATTTATTTTGATTATTTCTACTTCGTGATTTATCTGTTTATTTTCTTGATCGCAGTTAATGCCTTAATGTTAATCAAACAAAGCTCTAACTTATCGATTATTCAATACCGAGACAATCTCCCCGCAAAATTACTTTATTGGCCCAGCCTACTAGGAATTTTATTAA
This sequence comes from Cyanobacteria bacterium P01_F01_bin.143, assembly GCA_039190385.1. GTDB lineage: Bacteria > Cyanobacteriota > Cyanobacteriia > Cyanobacteriales > Xenococcaceae > Xenococcus. The sequence continues at coordinate 2,341 of JBCCYD010000132.1, forward strand.
TCTTAACTATTATTGCTTTTTTCTAAGAGCTGATTCTCAATCTATTTTTCAGTAAACTCTATTCAAGGGAATTTAAGCTCAAATTATTATATTTGCGCATTTTGTTAATAAAAGAAAAAGAAACATCAGCTCTCTTTTGAATTAGAAACTGAGAAAATGGCATAGCCCTAATAGGTAAATCCATTGCCTCTGCAAAATAAATACTAAAAGGGAAAACCAAAGTCGGCTCGAAATTGCGATCGTGTTGCCATAGATTATTGGTGAAGTCATCGCCCCCAATGAGCCCGTTTTCTTTTATCTTTGGCAGCAGTTTGATTAAATCAATGGTTATCCCTCGCAAAGTATGGTCACCATCAATATAAGCAAAGTCGAGGGACTCATCTGGTATTTGCTCAATAACTTCTTTTGTTCTGCCTCTAAGGACAATAATCTTTTCCGATGCAAAGGCTGTTTTGTCCATTGCTTCGGCATAAACTTCGGCAAATGCTTCTGTATCAACATTAAAAGGCTTGTTCCAATCGGGTAGTTTCGCCCAAGGATCGATCATGTAATACTTTTCAATAAACTTACATCTTTTAAGAATCTTGGCCGCAAAATTCCCTTTCCATACTCCGACCTCTACCATAGTTTTGACTTTCGTAGCCCTTAGTATTCGGTTCCAAAGCTGAATCTTAGATTGAGAATCTGCAATTAGATTTTCAAAATTTGAGTCTGTAATATTAACTTGATCTAACATTCTAATTACTTCTAAAAAATCTAAGATTAGGATTGTTTCATTGCTCTAGCCATATCCCGTGAATCTTGACGACGTTTGATTGATTCACGTTTGTCATGTATTTTCTTCCCTTTGCCCAAGCCAATACTAACTTTAATCCAACCATTTTTAAAATACATTTTTAAAGGCACCAAAGTTAAGCCCTTTTGTTCTACTTGACCGATTAGTTTATTAATTTCTCTTCGATGTAATAATAATTTGCGATCGCGACGAGGCTCATGATTGAAATGTTGTCCTCCTGCTTGATACTGTGCGATATGAGCATTTAGTAACCAGGCTTCATTCCTACGAATGATCGCATAGCCATCTCGAAGATTCACTTTCCCTTGCCTAATGGATTTCACTTCGGTGCCCACTAGTTCAATACCTGCTTCATAGGTTTCGAGGATCGTATAGAGAAAGCGAGCCTGACGATTATCGCTAATGATTTTAATACCTGTATTTTTTTCGCCCATTTTTTACTAGAGTATTGTCTTAATTTAAATATAAAACGCCCAGTTTACGTCGGATTTCTCAGTATAGCATTGGGCATTGTCCTCCCTGGAGATGAAAAAAAAATTTGAAAACACTTGACAAAAAAAAATAAAATTGTAACAATGAATACAGAAACAAATAAATCGTTCATCTTTCAAGAGCTTAATCGAGAAAGACGGAAGTAGGGGATCACCTGAAGGAACGCGCCCCATTATAACGACACTAAATTCTGGAGGCGAACCTGATGAAACTTTCTTATCGCGGAGTACAACACAACCAAGAATCTACCGTAATCAATGTACATTCTGGTGGAGTTGCTGGCAAATATCGTGGAGCTGATTGGCAAGCTCACAACTTAGATAAAGTACCCGTTAAGCAATCCCATCCTCGCTTAACTTACCGTGGAGTTAGCTACAAATAGTTTTCTCTGCATAAGTAAACAAACCTAATTTTTATACCACCTTAAAATCATGGCTTATCACCATGATTTTTTTATAGGGTGTGTCGTCATTTGAAGGAGAAGATGCTTTTGAGAGGATTTTTTCGAGATACAAGAAGAAAAATGTTCTGCATAGCAGAGCTATGGAGGTTATTTTTCGACGCAGTAGGTCGTAAAAACACCGAAGAAAGCACTTTTTTTTTTAATTGACGACATGCCCTAGTTTTATCGTAAAGATTGAGCCTTGAGGATGATTATCTTCCACAAAAATCTTGCCTCCATGAGCCTCGATTACCATCCGACAAAAACTCAGACCCAAACCAATTTGGGAAACCCCACTAATATATTCGCCTATATTGTAAGAATCAAAAATTTCTGGTTGTAATTCGGGTTTAATCCCGATGCCTTGATCAATTACTTTGATTTCAACGGCTTGATTATTAGCTTCAAGATAGTGAACTCGAACTGTAATCTTGCTCTGGGGCGGAGAAAATTTAAGGGCATTGGATAGTAAATTTTCCATCGTTCTCTGGAATAAGTTCACATCAACTAAAATTTTCTTGCTGAGGTTAGGTAGCTCACTCGATAAATCAACCTGTTTGCTTTGAGCCGCAATTCTAAATCCTTTCAAGATAGTGGTTAATATTTGATGCAAGCAAACTTCAGTTTTATGGAGAATAAGACGATCCGCATCCATTTTTGCCACCATCAGCAAATCATTAAGTAAAGAATCCAAATTTTGTGCGGTTGAGTTGATGGTTTGTAGAACTTCTAAATTTTTACCAGTTAAACATTTGCGGCGGAGTAGGGAACTGCTACTTAGGGTAATAACTGAAAGGGGATTTTTGAGATCGTGAACGATCGCCTTGGAAAGATTTTCCCTAATTTCTGTGAATCTTTTAACTTTGAGTTGGGTTTGAACTCTGGCTAAAACTTCGGGAACTTGAAAGGGTTTGGTAATATAATCAACTCCCCCAACTTCAAAGGCTTTAACTTTATTATTTACCTGATCAAAGGCACTGAGAAAAATAATGGGAATTTGACGGGTTGCGCGATCGCTTTTTAACTTTTGACAGACTTCATAACCATCTAACCCTGGCATATTAATATCGAGCAAAATTAAATCAGGGATGAATGTTTTTATTCCCATTAAAGCCGTTGAGCCATTAATTGCCTTGCGAACTTCGTAGCCTTGTCCTACTAAGATTTGCGATAAAAGACGGAGATTTTCTGGTTGATCGTCAACAATCAAAATTTTGGTTTGTTCTCCTGTTTTGCGATCGCTGTCCATCTTTAACAATTAATTTCTGCCTCCTAATAAAATATTACATTTTGGGACATCTGAGAATTCCCTGAGAATTTGGTCATCTTTTGTTTATTTAAGACTCATCAAGAACTTTGGTTTGGATAGTAAATATAGTTTTTAAATAAGGGAGAATAAAATTAATGACGGTTAAAATTTTAGTCATTGAAGATGAGGTGGAACTTGCCAACTCAGTCAGGGGAGAGCTTGATTATGAGGGGTATGAAGTTACGGTAGCTCATGATGGGGTTACGGGTTTGACTAATGCTAGAGAACTGGAATTTGATCTAATTTTATTAGATTGGATGCTACCTGGTTTGAACGGAGTAGAAATTTGTCGTCGTCTTCGTAAGACAGCCAATCAGATTCCGATCATTTTTCTGACGGCACAAAATGAAATACGCGATCGCGTTAATGGTTTAGACGCCGGAGCTAATGATTATTTGACCAAGCCTTTTACCATTGAAGAATTATTAGCAAGGGTGCGCGCCAATCTCAGACGAGCTCAATATGATGATATGAGTAAAAGCAAAGATATTTTCCAGTTTGGGAATCTCAAGCTCAATCTTTTGTCCCGACAAGTTTATCATGGCGATCGCCAAATAGATTTGACAGCCAAAGAATTCAATATTCTTCAATATTTAGTTGCCAATTCTCAGCAGATCTTATCGCGTCAGCAAATTATTGATCGAGCTTGGAAATACGAAATTATTGCTGATGATAGAATCGTCGAAGTTCATATTCGTAATTTGCGCAAAAAGTTAGAAGCCAAAGGAGAACCAAGATTGATTCATACTGTGAGGGGAATTGGTTATGTTGTACGAGAATAATCAAGTATAACAATTAATCATTACATAATATTAAACATTACCGAAGTGAGCATGAATATCCGCTTAGATTTTAAAAATAAATTCAATTTACTATTGATTATCATATTTTTAGTTGGAGTTTATATCTTAAGCTTAACTTTGTCCAAGATTTTATACCAGCAAGCCGAGAAAAAAATTGCTGATGAAGGACAAGTTCTCATGCAAATGATGGAAGAGGTTAAATATTATACTAGTACTAATCTATTAGATGTTTATCAGCAAGAAAATACTCTTCAAGAAGATTTTGCAGTTTCGATTGTTCCTGCCTATGCGGCCAAAAGTATTTTTGAACAATTTAAAAGTTCTACTAATTTCCAAAATTATCAATATAAAGAAGCTACTATCAATCCTACAAATATAGAAGATTTACCTAGTCAGTTTGAAGCAAAATTAATTAATTCTTTTCTCGAAAATCCCGAAATCAAAAGTCTATCTGGCTATACAAAGATGGGTGAAAATAAATATTATTATATTTCTCGACCTTTAACTGTCAAAGATACTAGCTGTCTGCAATGTCATAGTAATCCTAAAATTGCTCCTCCTAAAATGTTAGCAATATATGGAGATCAAAATGGCTTTGACTGGGAAATCGATCAACTAACTTCGGCTCAAACTATTTATCTTCCTGCTGATCATATTGTCTCAGATGTCCAAGATAAAATGCTGAATTTTATGCCGATATTTGCGGGAATTTTTGCAATTTTAATTTTATCTATCAATTATCTTTTACAACATACAGTTATTACGCCAATTAATCAATTAACCAAAGTTGTAAATCAATTATATATTAATAATTTTGAGCTTAAATATTATCATAAATTCGATTATTTGGAGAGACTAAAAAAACGTCATGATGAATCGGGAAAACTTACTAGGGCTTTTCTGACTATGGCAGAGAAAATTTTTCATCGTGAACGAGATTTGCAACAAGCAGTAGCTGATAGTACTCGGGAATTGAGACAAAAAATCCAAGAACGTGGTGTTATTGAAAAGAAACTTGCTCGCCAAATTCAAAGAGCCTTATTACAAGAAAAGATTACTCAAGAAATTCGTCAAAGTTTAGATACTGATCAAATCCTGCAAACAGCAGTTAATAATGTTGCTAAGGCTTTTAGAGTAAGTCGCTGTCATATTTTTTCCTATATGGATTCGGCACCTGGTTCAGCTAAAGTTGTGGCAGAATATGTTGCTCCAGAATTTCCTACAACTTTAGGACTCGAAATTGATTTAGATGAGGCAATTTGTTTGAGTGAGGCGATGTCTCAAGAGAAAGCCGTTTACTGGTCCTATGTTTATAAAACTCCTTTGTTACGTCCTTGTATTCATATTTATGAGCAGTTGAAAATTCGTTCTCTGTTGACGGTGAGAACTTCTTATCAGGGTAAGGTTAATGGAGCGATTAGTATTCAGCAATGCGATCGCGATCGCCAGTGGCAGCAGGACGAAATAGCATTAATGGAATCTGTTGCTGCCCAAGTAGGCATTGCCCTAGCACAGGCAGAGCTGCTCGAACAGGAAAAACAACGTAGTCAAGAGATTGAAGCGGCTAAACAAGAAGCAGAAATTGCCAATCGCGCCAAAAGTGAATTCTTAGCCAATATTAGCCATGAACTACGCACTCCTCTCAATGCGATCATTGGTTTTAGTCAATTAATGAATCGCGACCCTACCGTAAGTGTCCAACAACAAGAAACAATCAGCATTATTAATCGTAGTGGCGAACATCTGCTAGAAATGATTAATGAAGTTCTGGAAATGTCGAAAATTGAGGCAGGAAAAACCGAACTTAATATCACCAATATAGATCTGAGGCGACTTCTCAATACCCTAGAAGCCATGTTGGAGATTAAAGCCAAAAGCAAAAATCTCCAGCTAGTCATTGAATGTGATTCGGCAGTTAATCACTATATTCGTACCGATGAGAGTAAATTACGCCAAGTACTAATTAACCTGATTGGTAATGCTATCAAATTTACCCAAACAGGAACTGTCATTCTCCGAGTTACTCAGCAGCTAGCTCTAGATAATAGCTCTCAATATATTCTAAATTTTGAAGTTGAAGATACGGGAGCAGGAATTGCCCCAGAAGAACTTAGCAAAATATTTCAAGCCTTTAGTCAAAGCGAAACGGGTCGTCATTCACAACAAGGGACTGGTCTAGGATTACCCATCAGCAAAAGATATGTTGAATTAATGGGTGGGGAATTAACCGTTAGGAGTAAAGTCGGCAAGGGTTCGATCTTTAGCTTTGGAATCATCTCCGAGTTGGGTCATAAACCGCAGATGAACCGACAAATACCCCGAGAAATTGAATTTATCGCTCCTAATCAAAGTAATTATCGGATTTTAGCCGTGGATGATATTTGGCAAAGTCGTTTGCTCATCGTTAGATTATTAACTCAAGTGGGATTTGAGGTCAAAGAAGCCGAAAACGGACAACAAGCTTTAGAGCTATCTCAACAATGGCAACCCCATTTAATTTTGATGGATATGCGAATGCCAATTATGGATGGTTATGAGTCTACTAAACAAATTAGAGCCTTAGAAGCAAAAGCCGTGAAGCCAATTCAATCGACTAAAATTATTGCGCTGACTGCTAGTGCTTTTGAGTCTAAATGTGCTGCTACTTTAAAGGCTGGTTGTGATGATTATTTGCGAAAGCCATTTAAAGAAAATGAATTATTTGCCAAGATACAAAAGCATTTGGGTGTTAAATATTGTTATAAACAAGATTCTGCAAGAGACATTAGTAGCAATTGTGCAGGAACCAATAAGTTGAGGTCATTAAATTCTGATAGTTTGAAAGTCATGTCTGATAGCTGGTTACAAGAATTTAAACAAGCTGCTGCGGAGTTAGATGAATCTAGATTAGGGTATTTGATTGAGAAGATTCCTGAGGAACATAATAACCTGACTCAATCTTTAACAAATTTAGTCGATAATTTTCAATTTGAACGGATTGTTAAACTTATTTAATTTTAATGGAGAGCTAACAGAATATGGATAATAATAGTTTAGAAAGACTCAGTAAATTTCCTGATGAAAATTCTAGACTCCTTAATCTTTGGTTTATTGTTTGCTAATGCTCTAACTTTTTCGGCAACGGCACAAATTACGGTTGATGGTACGACAAATACTAGTTTGATATCTGGTGAGAATAGGATTCAGATTGATGATGGCGATCGCGCAGGGAACAACTTATTTCACAGCTTTGGCGAATTTTCCGTACCAACGGGGAATGAAGCTTTTTTTAACAATGCTAGTGATATCGTCAATGTCTTTTCTCGCGTTACAGGAGGCAATATCTCAAATATTGATGGTTTACTCAGCGTCAATGGAGGTGCTAATTTATTCCTGCTTAATCCGGCAGGAATTATTTTTGGTGAAAATGCCAGTTTAAATATTGGAGGTTCTTTTTATGGGACTAGTGCCGATAGTATTGTTTTTCCTGAAGGAGAATTTAGTGCCACAGATTTGGCTAATCCACCTTTGATTACGATTAATGCGCCTTTAGGTTTGGGTTTTCGAGACAATCCAGGAGATATTGTTCATCAATCTGTGGCTAATGGTGTTGGTTTCTTTGTTCTTGAAGGAGAAAGCATTTCTTTAATTGGTGGTAATGTCAATATCCAGAATGGGATAATTATTGCTCCAGGGGGAAGAATTGAGTTAGGCGGATTAATAGAAGATGGAACAATAACTTTTAATGATGATGGTAGTTTAGCTTTTCCTGATGATATTGCCAGAGGAAATGTCTCTATTACTAATTCTCCGTTTATTACCGTTTTTGCATTATCAGATAATGCTAATTCTGGAGATATAAACGTTACGACAAATTCTCTTACTTTAAATAACACTAATTTTTCTGCAAGTAATTCAGGTTCAGGTAATGCTGGCAACGTTAGTATTAATGCTCATGATGCGGTTTCGCTGACAAATGGTTCTATTATTTTTGTTCCTGGATCTAATGGAGGCTCGATAACTATTGATGCCAATAGTTTAGAAATAGCTTCTCAAAGTAATTTATTTGCAGGAATTAATGTAGATTCTGGTTCGCCTGATGCACAGGCAGGGGATATCGTAATTAATCTTGCAGAAGATATTCTAATTGATGGTAGCGATAATATAATTGGTCAAACATCAATTCAGAATGTTAACTTTGGTACAGGCAACGCGGGCAATATAAGTATTACTGCCAGAAATGTTGATTTTATCAATGGTGGTAATATTTCTAATTTCAATAATGGGCAAGGAAATCTTGGCAGTGTAACTATTACAGCTTCAGGAGATGTTAATTTTGACGACATCCAAGGTTCATCTCGTAGTGGAATTAACAATTTTGTTAGTGAAGAAGGAACAGGCAATATTGGAGCTATAGAAATTACAGCTAATAACCTTACAGTAAATAATGGTGCCTTTATTCAGAGTGCGGTTGAAGGAAATGCTAATAGTGGAGATATTAATCTAAATGTTACCAACAATATACTGATTAACGGGATAAGCAACGATGCAATTTTGGTAGATCAACAATTAAATAATAGAAGAAGTAGTATTGATGTTAGTGGGAATGGTAATTCAGGAAATATCAATATCACGACTGGCTCATTATCAGTTAATAATGGAGGAGCAATAACTAGTAACGTATTGCTACAAGGAAATGCAGGTAGTATAGAAATTAATGCAACTGATTCTGTTTCTATTACTGGGTTTGTTGAAGGTTTAATTCAAGGCGAAACTAGTACCTTTCAAAGCAACATTTCTGCTCGTACATTATCCAATGCTATTGCTAATGCAGGAAATATTGAAATTAATGCAACTGATTTTTCTCTTGCTAATCAAGGTAACTTAAATAACTCTAGTGTCGGACAGGGCAATGCTGGTGATATTACGATCAATGCCACAAATACTTTTATTGCTGATACTGATAGTTTAATTATCAGTAATATCGGTAGCAACGCAGAAGATATAGCTATCGGTCAAGTGGGAAACATTGCCATTACTGCTAGAGATATTTCTTTATTGGGAGCATCTCAAATACAGGCTGGAGCCTCTTCTGGAGCAACTGCGGAAGGAACAGGTACTATATCCCTAACTGCAACAGAATCAATTTCTTTTACCGGAAATGGGACAGGAGTTTTGGGTAGCAATGATCTTGATTCATTTGGAAATGCTAGTGTGACTCAACTATCTGCACCTATAATCACTATCCAAGATGGAGCTGGATTAACTTCGAGTAATGCAGGACAAGGAGATGCGGGTAACACTATGATCACCACAAACAATTTTGTAATTGATGATGGAGTTATTACTAGTACCAACTTAGGGCAGGGAAATGCTGGCAGTATTGTGATTACTACAGACAATTTTGTAATTAATGATGGAGTTATTAGTAGTACCAACTTAGGGCAAGGAAATGCTGGCAGTATTTCTATTAGAGCTGGCGATAAAGTAAACGCTGATAACAGAAGCATAATATCAAGTAATGTCGGAGCTCCCAACCTAGCGACCACAATAGGAAATGTAGGCAATATAGAAATTACTGCCCGAGAAATTTCTTTTGACAATACAGCACAAATACAAGCAGGAGCATTTTCGGGAGCAACGGTAGAAGAAGCTGGTAGCGTATCTTTAATTGCTACAGAATCAATTTCTTTTACAGGAAGAAATACAGGCATTTTTACGAACAATGATTCTGGTTCATTTGGAAATGCTAGTGATATTCAAATATCTGCTAAAACAATAAGTTTAAATAATTTGGCCGTCATTAGTGCCAGTAACAATGCTGCTGGCTCCAGTAATGGAGGAAATATTATCTTAAATGTAACTGAGGATATCACGCTTAGAGACAATAGCTTTATCTCTGCGAGAGCCTTAGAAGATTCTAATGGAGGTAATTTGGATATTGATGCTCGGTTTATTATTGCCTTTCCCAGCCAAGGAAGTGGTAACGATATTATTGCGACAGCAGACAGAGGCAGTGGAGGAGAAATCGAGATCAATGCCAGACAAATCTTTAACCTGCAGGAAGCAAACGCCATAGATGAGGAAGGAAATTTTTTCTCCAACAACAGTAACGATATTGATGCTAGTTCTCAGGCAGAAGGTTTAGATGGGGTAGTCGCAATTAGTACTCCTGATATAGATCCAGTACGTGGTGCAACAGAATTACCAACTAATCCAGTCTCTGCTGAGACCATAGCAAATAATGTTTGTTCTGCAAATGACAATTCAGCTCAACAAAATAGTTTTGTCGTTAAGGGTAAAGGTGGTGTTCCACCAGCTCCGACTGCAATAATTCCTGACGAATCTTTGGTGATTGATGGTGAACTAATAAATCCCGATTCCATACCAGTAACTATCAAACCTTTTGCCACAGCTCAGGGAAATATCTATCCTGCTAGGGGAATCATGAAAACGGCAGATGGACAAATAATTCTCACTGCTTATCCTACCGATACTAAAAATACCCGCACTCCAAATGATTTATTAGGTTGTAGTTAGAGTGACACTAGACTTAAGTTTTATCGGCAACGCGATCGCGAAGTGCCAGCTCTGATAATCGTCTGAGAATACAAGTTGTTATCGGTGTCCGAAATATGGAGTTAGTTTTTGTAACCATTAGAAGTAACAAAGTAATAAAAGGTGAGCATTGCTAATCTTTTAATTGATGACACGCCCTAACCAACCAATAAATTTTCTTGAGGATATTGTAGAGAGGTTGGGCGGGCATCCCCAATAATAGCTGCAATAACCAACAAAATACTAACTCGACCAATATACATTGCCAAAACTAAAATTAATTTTGCTCCTGTGGATAAACCTGCGGTAATTCCCATCGATAAGCCAGCGGTGGCAAATGCCGAAATAACTTCAAATAATATTTGAATAAATTCCAAATCGGGTTCAATAAATGCAATTACTGTTGTAAAACATACAATACAAGTTCCCGTCCCCACAACTACAGCAACAGCCTTTAAAATTAGAGTACTGGGTACTTCTCTTTGATAAAGAACAACATCATCTTTGCCTTCTAAAGCCGATTTAGTGCAGTTCAAAAGAACTCGAAAGGTCGTCGTTTTAATTCCGCCACCTGTTCCACTAGGACTGGCGCCAATAAACATTAATCCCATAGTCAAAAATAAACCAGCGATCGTCATTTTCCCGAAATCTATACTATTAAATCCCGCAGTTCTAGTTGTCATAGATTGAAACCAGGCTGCGAGGAATTGTTCTTGTAAACTGAGATCTTGTAAGGTTCCTCGATTATGGATTTCAGTTAAAAATATAACCAATGTGCCAAGCAACAAAAGCATAATGGTTGTGCTAGTCACGACTTTAAAATTTAGGGAAAAACAGAATTTAGCTTTTCTTTTAGACAGAAAATTCTCTATCCATAAATAGAATTCAATTATTACTTGATATCCGATTCCACCAAAAATTACTAATCCAGAAATTACTATATTAAGCAACCAGGAAGATTGATATCCCACTAAACTATCAGAAAACAAACTAAAGCCAGCATTATTCCAGGCACTGATACTATGAAAGATGGCAGTCCATAGTCCTTGAGAAAATCCATATTCAGGAACAAAAACTATTAAGAGGAGCAAAATTCCTGTGATTTCTAAAATTAAAGTTGTGGCAATAATAGAACGAACTAAATTTTTACTTCCTTGTAAAAAAGGGCGATCAAAAGATTCTTGAATAGCAA
>JBCCYD010000133.1:0-13802 GCA_039190385.1 Cyanobacteria bacterium P01_F01_bin.143
ACTGGTAATACAGTACTTAGGAAAGAATTTGTATCACCTTCTCTGTCATCATTTTCAGCGATAGTTTTTCCTTCTGCTGTTTGTAAAATAAGTTGAGTATCAAAATCCTCACTTTCCATGTTGACAGTAATTTGTTGTCCTTGTTTTCCCTCAAAGGAATAAACATCACCAATTCTAGTAGTAATTTGAATAACTTGATCTCCCTCATCTAAACTAGCTGATGTTTTATTCACGCTTGAAGTCTGAGAACGCTCTAACTCGTTAACTTGAAGACTATACAACCCAGAACCTTCTTCATTGTTAACATTAGTAGCGATAATCCTATAAGTTCCTGTTTCTGGTATCACAGTTCTCAATAAGGAGTTATTGCCATTTCCTCTGTCATCATCTTGTGCAATGATTTCTCCTGTAGAGTTCTCCAAAATAAGATAAGTATCAAATTTAGAACTTTCCATACTTATAGAAATTTCCTGACCTGCATCACCCTGAATTAAGTAGCTATCACCTGAGTAATTATCTCCACTAGTAACTGGAATCTGATCTATTTCATGTTTCTTATCCAGAGTCGTTTCTTCTCGTAAAAGTGGAGATTCAATTACTTTAAGCTGATCAACTGTGATTTGATATTCACCACTGGCATTTGTCTCATATGTTGTAGCTATAATTTTGTAATTTCCATCTTCTGGCAAGATAACATTCATAAAAGAGTTTGAACCATCTCCTCCGTCATCATCTTCCTTAATTCTTTCCTTTTCTGAATTTTCCAGAATCAAGTAAGTATCGAAATCCTCACTTTCCATGCTTATCTCTATTTCCTGACCCGCTGTTCCTACTATCGGATAAACATCAACAAGTTTGTTTTCACTTTCAACTACTTCATGATTTTCATCTAAACTCGCATCAACTACTCTGACTAGAGGCTGATTAACGATCCATTCTTGCCAACCAGTGCCAGATAAATTTCCCACAGCAACCGACCCATCAGCTAAGCTTACGGCAACAATTTGTCCATCAGCACTATAACTTACACTGACAACATCAAAACTTGTTATTGCCTCGAATGAATCAATCGGCGTGCCACTTATGCTCCACTGCTTAACTACGCCATTTCTTCCTACCGCAATTATCTTTTGACCATCGGAACTAAACGAAACTCCAACAACATCACTTTCATGTTCCAAAAAATCTCCAATCTGATTGCCTCGCAAATCCCAAAGACGCACTGTGTTATCAACTCCTCCACTGACAATCATTTGGTCATCTGGGCTAAAAGCTGCCGTCAAAACTTCTCCCTCATGTCCTCGAAATATCATTTGCTCTTTCACTGCTTCTTCAGCTTTAAGCAAGGTAGACGCGACCAAAGAAAGTAGATCTGAAGCCAATTTAGGGTCAATATCAGAGGATAATTCTTGGGTTTGAATCGTGGCATGCATTGCCAAAATCAGACCTTCTACTGCACGCGCTGTAAGTAAGTAATTAAGAGCACGTGTTGAATTTTCCCGTATATTTGCCACAACAGCAAAATTTTCAGCTCTCCTTTTCTCCTGCTCAGCAATTGTTCGTTGCTTTGCTTCAGCATTTCTAGCAACTACAGCTTTTTTACGCTCTCTTTCTTCAGCTTTAAGAGCAATTTCTTCTTCTTGTTTCGCTTTTTCAGCTCTTTTTCGTTCTATTTCAGCTTTTTGCCTTCCCTCTTCAGCTAGTTTTCTCTGCTTAGCTTCATTCTGTCGAGCTAGCTCTGCATCTTTGCGTGCTTCCTCAGCATCAGCAAGTACTATTTCTAACTGGTTACTCCTTTCTTCCAATTCTATGCCTCGCTTTTCTAGCTCATCGCCACGATTGACTGCTACTCGACGTTGAAATTCAGCAAATATTCCCAATGGAGCAGTTGCAACCAAGAAAATAATAGTTGAAGTCACCGCAGCACGACGTAAACTTTTGAGCCAATTGATCGGTAGATTCTCTTTTACCCAAGCCAGATCAAAAACTTGTCTATAAATTTTATTTCTTACTTGTAATACACCATCTGGACTCCTTTTAACAACACCAGATAACTTTAAATGTGATTTAACCAAAGATATTTCTTCATCAGTCACCTTATGCTTGCCCAATAAAACTTCGCGATAGGTATTTAATTCTTTTTCTGTATCTGGTGAACGACGAGTGAGCATATCCCTCACAAATTGTAAGTTAGTATCTTGCTTACTGGCGTCCTTTAAGAAAATCTTCTTCACTACTTCAGCTACTGCGACCTCGGACCATTTATTAAGATGCTCCTTGCGCAATTCTTTACAAAAACGCTGTGTGAGATAGGGATGCCCGGCAGTCCAATCCAGAACCCATTGAAGCAGTTGTTGAGCTTCTTCAGTCGGTAAGTCAAATCCATCTGCTAATGGCAGCGCTTCTTCAAATGTAAAATCAGTTAAATCAACTCTTTGTCCAATATTAAAGGGCGTACGTTGAGGACTAAGAATTAGATCACTAGGAGTAGCAACCCCAAAGAGGACAAAAGAAAGTCTCTCAAACTCTGAATTTTCCGCTCGCGCAGAGTAAAGTGAGCGAATTGCGATGAAAAAATCATCGGTGAAATCTAAGTTGAGAGTTGTATCAATCTCATCAATAAAAATCACAATTCTTTCCGAGACTTTCCCAAGAATAACTTCCTCGATAAATTGAGTTAACCTTTGGGTAATTCCCAAATGCTTATGATTTTTCCACCATTTCATCAATTGACGCTGCAAATCCAACTGACGAGAAATAATAGTTAGTAATCCTAAATACCAAGCCTCCGCATCTATTTGGGTACCAACGGCTGCCAAATCCACTTTAATCGGTCTAATACCAGCTTGGGCAAGATCACTAGCAACATTAGCTAACAAACTGGATTTTCCTGTTTGACGAGGCGTTAATACATAGGCAAAAGTTCCACTGCGACACAGCTCCAACAATTCTCGATCTGCCTTTCGTGGGATGTAAACTCCACCACCACTTTGAACTGTTCCTCCTAAAACATAAGAATAATTTTGGTCCGTTTCTACAGCTTCTCCAAAAAGCATTGTATTAATTGGAAGGTTTTTTGTAGCCCAAGCAACATTAAAAACTTCCTTATATATTCGGTTACGAACTATTAGCTTAAAGCCATCAATATCGTTATGACGAACGACAACACCTGCCAATTTTAAATGGGATTTAAAAATAGATCTTTCATCGTCAAGAATTGTACGTCTTTCATTGCAAATATCACGATAGATGGTTAAAACCTTTGCCAAATCAGGTGTCCGCTCTACCAACATGTCTCGTACAAAATTCAAGTTATTATCCTGAGTGCTCTTATCTCCTAAGAAAAGAGTGTTAACCAATTGATCTATCTCTAATTCAGAACAGTCCAAAAGTTTTTTATTAACTAACTCTCTGCAAAGACGTTGAGTTAAGTAAGGATGTCCTCCTGTCCATTTAATTATCCACTTTAGTAATTGATGAGCTTTTTCTATCGGCAATTTAAACCCATCTGCTAATGGCAGCCCCTCTTCAAAGGTAAAATCAGTCAAATCTACTCGCTGACCAATATTAAAAGGTGTACGCTGGGAATTTTTAATTAAATCACTAGGAGTCGCAACTCCAATTAAAACAAAAGATAGCCGAGCAAATGCTGGATTTTCTGCTCTATCCAAGTAAAATGAGCGAATCGCAGCAAAAAAGTCATCAGTGAAATCAAGATTTAGTGTTGTATCTATTTCATCTACGAAAATCACAATTCGTTCCGAGACTTCCGTAAGCATGACTTCATCAATAAATTGAGTGAATCTTTGAGTAATTCCCAAATACTTATGGGCTTGCCACCATTTGAGCAAATTACGCATCAGTCCAAACTTGCGGCAAATAGCAGTTAACAATCCTAAATACCAGGCTTCTGCATCAAGCAATGTACCGATTTTAGTTAAATCAACAGTAACAGAACGGATACCCTGTTCCTTTAAAGCATTCGCTGTCTGTACCATCAGGCTCGATTTACCCATTTGGCGCGGCGTAAGCACATAGGCAAAAGCGCCACTGCGACATAATGCCAACAATTCCTGATCTGCTCTTCGACGAATGTAAATACCCCCCCCCGCTTGAACCGTTCCACCTGCAACAAATTTCACTGAATCAGCCACCGAGATGCTCCTGGAAATACAACCTATACAATTCACAGCGAGGCACAACTTTTCTGCCTTCCCGACGGATTAGCCCCGCTCCCCTTAATCGGAAAAAAACTCGCTCATCACAACAGTTCTCAGTGTTAAAGACCTGCAACAAACCATTAATTAAATTGTCATGATCATAAACCCGTGAGAGATGATATCTCAGATGATCGCCAAAAGGCCCTTGTTCATCTGAACTTCTTTTAAAGAAATCTTCTACTGAAATTCGTTTACTCGCTACCAGATGCATAGCTTTTCGCACTAGGTAAGGATGACCATGCAACAAATCCATGAGCTGAGCAAGTTGAACTTGGGAAAATGGATTATCATGTCGCTGATTGAGGTCATCCATTTGTTCGAGAGAAAAATCCTTAAGCTCCAGCACTTGACCTACATTAAAAGGTGACTGATTTAAATCTTCAATCAACTGATAGGGCTCAGTAGAAGTAACCAATGCTAAATCGAGTTGCTTCCAAATCGGTTCTGTTGCTCGGCTATTGTGCCAACCTCTTAACATGCCAAAGAAATCGGTGCGAAAAGGACTGCCAAACATCGATTCCACTTCATCCATTGCCATTACTATTGGGTTGTTAAGTTTTGTCAGTAAATAATCTTGGACATAAAAAGTGCAGGTCAGCGGATTTCCCATTAAGCCAAAATCCTGCCACCATTGCTCTGTTTGATCTGGCAAACGTAATTTAATGGACAACCATCGACAAAATTGCCGATAAAAAAGATCAGCATCCGAGAGCGCAGTTTTATCAAAAAATTGAAAATCCAGAAAAATAGCCTTCTTGTTTAGTTCTCGCGCCGCATTCATAATCCGAATCAGCAGAGAACTTTTTCCCATCTGTCGAGGCCCTTTAATAGTAATGGTAACCCCTTGCTGTTGAATCGTTGCTAATGCTACCGCATCTTCTTCGCGAGTTACATAGAAATTTGACTCCAAATCTATTGTGCCTTCTGGAAATTCCAAAGTTTGAGCCATTGTAGGTTGAGCCATCGGTGTTGGTGCAGGAAACTTTTCTGTTTGGATCGGCTCAATTAGTTTCTTTTTTATTTCCTCAGGACTTATTGGAAGTTCTTCTCCTGCGATCGCCTTTTGTAATTCTGCAATCAAATTTGATGTATCGTTATCATCTTGCCAAACAGCCCAATTGATGGGATCAAGATACTCACTCAAAGGATATTGGAGCGGTTGTTCATAAGCTAAACGCACGGGTAAAATCTGGGGTTTGTTCTGTTGATGAGCTAGCTTATTAGCTTTTTCTACCTCTCGCATCACCATCTCGCTCTTCACAGAAGTTTCTGAGAGTAAAACAATCAAAAAATCAGATTTTTTCAGTTGAGTCTCAATCCACTCTTGCCATCCAGTTCCCACTAACATTTTCCGATCAATTGCCACGTCATATTCTTGCTCTAAAGCCTGATAGAGTTCTAAAGCAATATTTTGGTCTGGAATAACATCGCGTTTGTAACTAATGAAAATACGAGCAGATTTTGTCTCTGTGGTTTCATCTGAAACTGTTGCCACATTTGGAGAGATCTCTAAGTTAGTAATCGGTCTAGCTTTTTGGAGTAGTACTGGAGTTAATGATTTCTCAATCTTGGCTCCCATTGCCATAGCAGCACAGCCCTGTTCATAGGCAAAGGAATAGTTTTGTTCTTTTCCAACCGCATCATAGAAACCGATCGCGAATTTTAATGCTGCGCGCTCGCCGACTTCCTGACTCATGCCAATCACAGTATCAATATGTTCCGCGATCGCGTATGCTTGCTTTTGTGAGTGACAAGCATTTAGTAACACACATTCAACTTGCTCTGCCAGTAAGCTAAACATTTCAGACAGCGCATTTTCTCCAACAGGTTTTGCCAGCCAAAGAACACTTTCGCAAACAATTCCATTCTCGCCTGCTCCATGACTAGAAAAATGGACAATCTGAGGTTTTTCTTCAAAAATTGTTCGTTGAATATCCTTGGTTCGCTTTGCCCATCGAGACTTGATGATAAAAGAACTAAGCTTCTCAGAACGCCGCAATCCTTCCTCAATTTCTCGTACTTCCTCATCCAGCCGTAATTGGGCTGTCTTCTTGGGGTTTGCAGCGAGAATTAAGATAGTCTTTTGAGGATAACTAGACATTAGACTATATCTGATAAAGATTACTTAAGTTACTGATAAGATTAACATATTTCATTAAACAGAACTATATTAATGAAATACTTTTTTACATTCTGAATTTTGACTTCTTACTCCCCAAAAATTTAATACCAAAGACTGCAAAACATAAAAAATTGCTCAAACTAGTAATGGCAATGGGACAGAAGTAATATAATGTCCTTGCATAACCTGGAAACTAGTCGTTATAAAAGATTTAATGTTTGACTCAAGAGTTAGCGGTATTTTACTCCATCCCACTTCATTACCCAGTCCTTTTGGGATTGGAGATTTGGGAGATAATGCTTATCAGTTTGTCGATTTTTTAGCTGAAGCTGATCAGCAAATTTGGCAAATTTTACCCATTGGCCCCACGGGATTCGGCAATTCTCCCTATCTTTCCTATTCTGCTTTGGCTGGTAATCCTCTGTTAATCAGTCCCCAAAAACTATACGAAGACAAGTTTCTCACCGAATCAGATTTAGCTCAGTTACCTGATTATCCAACGGGGAAAGTTGATTACCATCTAGTTATTGCGACAAAAATTCCCCTACTCAAAAAAGCGAGCACAAATTTCAAAGCTCAAGCAACAAAAACTCAATTAGCAAATTGGGAAAAATTCTGCGATCGCAATAAGGATTGGCTCGATGATTATGCCCTATTCATGTCAATCAAAGAAGCTAACGAAGGTAAGGGTTGGCATAAATGGGATGAGAATATTGCTACTCGTCAACCAAAAGCGATCGCAACATGGACAAATCGCTTAAGTGAGTCAATCTTTTTCCACAAGTTTATGCAATATCAGTTCTTCAGTCAGTGGAAAGAACTCAAAGTATATGCCAATGAAAATGGAGTCCAAATCTTTGGTGATATTCCCATCTATGTTGCTCATGACAGTGCTGATGTTTGGGCTAATCCCGAGATTTTCTGCTTAGATGAAGAAACCAAGGAACCAGCTCTCATGGCCGGTGTTCCGCCAGATTATTTCAGCGCCACAGGTCAACTTTGGGGTAATCCTGTTTATAACTGGAAAGAATTAGCCAAAACTGATTTTAAATGGTGGATCAAAAGAGTTGAAGGAATCTTAGAATATGTTGATATTATCCGTATCGATCATTTTCGAGGATTTGAAGCGTTTTGGGCAGTAGAACAAGGAGAAAAAACTGCCATGAATGGGGAATGGATGAAAGCTCCTGGAGAAGAATTCTTTACACTCCTCAAAAAACAATTAGGAGACCTACCAATTGTTGCCGAGGATTTGGGAGTAATTACCCCAGAAGTTGAAGCGCTAAGAGATGACTTTGGTTTCCCAGGAATGAAAATTCTGCATTTTGCCTTTGACAGCGATCGCGAAAATCCTTTTCTACCTTTTAACTATATCAATCGCAACTGCATCGTTTATACCGGAACTCACGATAACAACACCACTATCGGTTGGTTTTATGAACGCTCTGAAGAAGCTCAAGCAAATGTGGTCGATTATCTAGGTGGTGCTTGCCCCGAAGGAGTTAACTGGGCTTTGATTCGTCTCGCGATGGGGTCAGTGGCCAATGCCGCGATTTTCCCCTTACAAGATATTCTCGGTCTAGGCACAGAAGCCAAGATGAATACACCTTCCTACGCCGAAGGCAATTGGGATTGGCGCTATCAAATAGATATGTTGTCATCAGATCCGAAAAGTCATCTGAAACATCTCACTTACCTTTATGGCAGAATGCCTATCTCAGAAACAGATGATTAACTAGTTAGTAAATATAAATATCCAGTAATAATTACTTAATTATTTGAGGGTGCAAATTTTGCGCCCTTATTATTTGTTTCGCAACAAAAATTTTAAATTCTATAAAATTAGATAAAGGAAAGTTAAACTAGAGATCTAAAAGCAACTTATAGATTACTTTGTCTAATACCACGCCCATATTTCAAGCATAGAAAATAAACAATTATTATAATTTTTATAATAATTTTCATCGTGACCTAAAAAAAAACTACTATTATCTACGTGGCACTGTACGGTGACAAAAATAAAGTTAAAGTTAAATTACGACTAACAATGTTTTTTTCACTCTACATTCATCCTCAAATATCAGAAGATCTCGTTAATCGCTATTCTTCATTCTCCATGACTACTAAACGATTTCACCTCCAAGTTGCGACCAAGCTAGAAGCCCTGCAAGAAGTATTGCAATGGTTTGAGGGTTTAATTAGTCCCTATTTAACAACCACCACAGGTTGGCAATGTGAAGTTGCCCTAACTGAGGCTTTTACCAATGCCGTACGTCATGCCCACCACAATTTACCCACATCGACTCCTATAGATTTAGAAGTAAAGCTTTGCGATAACTTTTTAGAAATGCGGGTTTGGGATCAAGGAGAATCTTTTGACTTAAAAGCTCAATTACAGGCCAATGAAAACAACATCACATCCTTGGACAAAGAAGGAGGAAGAGGCTTGCAGTTTATTAAAAAGCTCACAGATGAACTACAATATCTAACTCTGCCTAACTATCGAAATTGTTTAGTGATTCGCAAAAAATACTCTTCTTCAATTCAATGAAGATTTGCTTCTGGGCATTGATGTTTTATCTTTTAAATTAAGTATGAATACTAAGATAATAAAATTAGAGTCTGTTTTTTAAAGAATGAATGTATATTAATTATTTTCAAACTTATTACTAAGTAGAAGTAAGTAAATAGAGGTAAATATTATGGTATTTCAACAAAATTTCAAAAAATTGTTATTGGGAGTGGGCATCGCTAGTAGTGCGATCGCATTTTCTAGTGTCTCTGTTGCTCAATCGCCTTTTTTCTTCCCCTCGGCTAGTTTTTTTAGTCCTTCAGCAGCATTTCTCCAAAGTGAAGACTCCGTTGATGTGGTGCAAATGCTAGAAAGTTTGCCCCAGCATGAAACTCTTTATCTTCAACTAGAAGATGCGGATCTCTTAGAAAAGCTTCCTCAAGAATCTGTGACCATCCTGGCTCCTACGAATGAAGCTTTTGCTGCTTTATCGCCCACAGTTAAAGCAAAATTATCTAATCCCAACAATCTCACTAAACTATTGCAATATCATGTCGTTGTGGGCATTATTGGCGAACAAGATATTCAACGCCAGGCCGTCGCTACTTTATTAGAGCAAAGTTCGGTCAAGATTACGGGTATTCCTTTAGCAGGAAATAAAGTAGGCGTCAAAATTAATCAGTCTATTGCTAGTAAGCCAATTTCTGCTGACAATGGAGTGATTATTCCCATCAATGAAGTATTAATTCCTCCAGGGTTTTAAACAAATAACTTGGAATGGCAGGCACTTTTTTTCTGAGCAAGCGTCACAATTCTCTATAAACTTTGCTAAAGTCGAACAATGGTAAAGTTTAATTAAAATTGTGAGGAAAATTTCCGATTCAGCTCAAATATTATGCTAAAGAACAAACTTAATTTCAAGCATCTTTTATCCAGCCTTGCTATTTCTGGATGTTTACTCGGTGGCATTGCAACTATTTCCTTTGCTCAAGGGACTTCTGGCCTAACTATTTTTAGTGGAGTTGGTCGAGAAAATATTCTAGATTACTATCTAGACTTTGGAGGGAGGGCGAATGCACGCGATCGCTATCGCTTGAGAGTTCCCGGGAAAAAGCTAATCGGTGGAGCATCGAAATTTTTTATCACCTATCCCGATTATTATGATGGCAAATTTGATCTTGATAAGATAGAAGTCCGCATTAAAAATGGCAAAAAACAAGAATCCCTAGCATTACGAGAAGTCATATGGGACAAAGAAAGCTACATCGTAGAAATTGATTTAGAAGAACCAATCAAAGAAAGTCGAAAAGTAGAACTTGTCTTCTCCAATGTGAGGAACCCTGATATTGGAACCTATTATTTCCACTGTCAAGTACTTCCTGCCGATGACCTACCAATTAGACAACATTTAGGAACTTGGATTCTGAGTATAGATCCTTAAAAGTTATTGTATAATTAGAGATTGTGACTTTTTATACCTAAAACATATATCTATAATCTAGGGAGGAGCAAATAAGTGACTAAGCGTACTTTAGGCGGAACCAGCCGCAAACAAAAAAGAAAATCTGGTTTTCGCGCTCGGATGCGGACCAAAAATGGTAGAAAGGTAATTCAAGCTCGTCGGAAAAAAGGTCGTCATCGTTTATCTGTATAAATTAGAGGTTTATAGATTAGTGTGGGATTGCCTCAAATTCATCGCCTAAGACATTGGCGAGATTTTCGTGTTGTTTATAAACAAGGAATACATCGTCATAGCCAGCATTTAGTTTTAAGGGCTTTGAACACCAAAACACTCGGCGAGCAATCCCAGATTAATCCTAGTCGCATTGGAGTTTCCATCGGCAAAAAAGTTAGTAAAAAAGCTGTGGTAAGAAATCGGCTCAAACGCCAAATTCACGGTGCTTTCTTGCAGTTGCGACCTCAGATCGTAAACGGTTGGCAAATTGTAATTGTGGTCAAACCGACAGCAGTTGAATGCAAATATGACCATCTTTTGCGAGAATTAGAAGAGTTATTAAAAAAAACAAAAATAATCAATGGGTATTAAAGAAGACGTATTTTATGAAGGTGGCCCCCATATAGGCGATCTGATATTCAATATTTTGCTAGCATTTACGGTGATTTGCATCCCTCTAACCGTTGGGGCGATAGTTCGAGCCTTATGGTTACGCTACCGCATTACTAGCCGCCGTGTTTCGGTAATTGGTGGTTGGATGGGCAGAGACCAAACTGATATCATTTACAATCAAGTTGTTAAAGTAGTTAAAATTCCCAGAGGCGTCGGCTTATGGGGAGATTTGGTGATCACACTTAAAGATAAAAGTCGTTTAGAACTCCGAGCTGTTCCTCGATTTCGGGAAATTCATGATTATATTATTGAAAGAGCAGCGATTAAAAAACAACAGCCGGCAGAAGCGATCGCAAAATAGACCAAAGACTAACATTTTTGGATGTATAGTTAACTCATATAACAAACAAACCCATCTTGATTAATCTCAGATGGGATAAACTAGACTGTGGAAAATTACCGCGCAAAGGGTGGATAGATTAAATAATGGATTTTGGTATCGGCTTTATTTCTAACAACATTATGTTGCCAATCCTGGACTTCTTTTACGGGATTGTGCCTAGCTATGGTCTAGCGATCATTGCCCTCACCTTGGTAATTCGCTTTGCTGTATATCCTCTAAGTGCAGGACAAATTCGCAACATGCGGAAAATGAAAATTGTTCAGCCCTTGATGAAATCAAGACAAGAGGAGATTAAGCAACGTTATCAAAACGATCCTGCTAAACAGCAGGAAGAAATGGGAAAATTAATGCAAGAATTTGGTAATCCCTTGGCAGGTTGTTTACCATTGCTCCTACAAATGCCTATTCTGTTTGCTTTATTCGCTACTTTGCGTGGTTCGCCATTTACCGATACTCCTTATACGGTTGACGTACAAATTCTCCCCAAAGCGCAAATTGAGAGAATCATTCCTCAACCTTATGTCACCAAAGCACAAAATATTTATATTGATGATGGGGTCCATTATAAGCTTTCTGCATTATTGCCCAGTGGAAATAAATTGGCAGTAGGGGAAGAAACTAGAATCGCATTTCAAACTGAGGAAGGAAAGACCCTCGCCAGATTATTAGCTAAATATCCAGATAAGGTAATTAAACCTCAATTGGCAGTTACAAAAGGTGAGGAGCGAATTCAAATTACTGCTGATGGAAATATAATTCCCTTGGCTCCTGGAGATGCCACTATCGAAGTAAAATTACCGGGTATTGCAGCTAACACAGGGTTCTTATTTATCCAAGCTTTAGGTCGCGTTGGAGTGACTGATGAGAATGGCAATATCAACTTTGATATTCTGGGGATGGTTTTGTTCTTCGGGATTAGTATTTATTTCAACCAACAATTGACAACTGCAGGTCAAGGATCAACTGGTGCGGAGAATGATCAACAACAGGCTATGACAAAGATTACTCCGTTGCTGTTTAGTGGGATGTTCTTGTTTTTCCCCCTACCGGCTGGAGTATTAATGTATATTGTGGTAGCTAATATCTTCCAAATGGGTCAAACTTGGTTTTTGACTCGCGAACCTTTGCCTGATAATTTACAGAAGATTTTGGATGAACAGGAAAAAGCAAAAAAAGGTCGGGAAGAGATGCCCTTTGAACGTAAACGCTCTAAGAAAAAGCAAAAAACCTCTGGTTAGGACTTATGGAAAATCAAGTAGAAAGAGGCAAAGAGTGGCTGGATCAATTGCTATCTTTAATGGGAATACCAGCCAATGCGATCGCGGAAGGCTTTGAAACCATACCAGAAGATATCGATTCTTGTTGGTTAAATATCGAAGCTTCAAATCTATCACCTGGACAGTCTCAATCGTTAATTGGCGAGAAGGGAAAAAATATAGACGCGATTCAATATCTAGCAAATACTCTCTTGAATATCAATCAAGAGCAAGATTCGCAAGGTTCTTATACCATTGAATTGGCTGGCTATCGAGTTAAACGATATCAAGAGTTAACTTCTTTATTGCAACAGGCCACAACACAGGTTAGAGAAACTGGACAAGAAGTGACAATTAGTGATTTATCCTCCGCAGAAAGAAGACAAATTCATGCCTCTTTACAAAATTCAGAGGATTTGGTAACTGAAAGTCGAGGTCAAGAACCCCATCGTAAATTAATTGTCAAATTACGATAAATTTTTTCAGGGGTCAATTCAACCCCTGTTTTTTTGTTTATGGAAGCGATTTATATCCCTAAATTACTCAAAGCACCAGAAAAAACCATTGAGATTACCATTGATGAGTTGATTGCTGGATTAGAGACTTTAACTCCTGTGAGGGGGACTTTGATTGTGCGGCATGGTGGCAATTTTCTGGAAGTATCGATAGAAGCGGAAACTATTGTTACCTTAATTTGCGATCGCTGTGTTCGCAATTACAACCATCGTTTAAAGGTTGAAACTTCAGAATTAATTTGGCTCGAAGATAGTAACCCAGATTTGGACAATTTGCCCTTAGAAAGAGAAGTGCTTTTGGAAGAGTTATCAGAAAATTTAGCTCCCAATGGGTATTTTGAACCTCAAACCTGGATTTATGAACAATTATCCTTAGCCATGCCAATCCGTCAAGTTTGCGGTAAATCTTGTGTAGGTGCGACCAAAGTTACGGCTGGGGAAGAAACGACACAAATTGATAATCGCTGGGCCTCTTTGGCATCATTAAAAGAGAAATTAAATAATCATCAAAAATAATTTATTAGTTAATATAAAATTCTATATAAAAGCTTTAGGGTGAATAATTCTCACCCTATTTTTTTGCAATTTTTAATCAACTTATACTAAATCCGATTCTTAAAACCCACTTTTGAATTCTACGAGCCAAATACACAGAAGAGTTTTAGCCTTGAAAATAAGTTGGGTATGTCAACAGGATTTAGTATTA
>JBCCYD010000134.1:0-13737 GCA_039190385.1 Cyanobacteria bacterium P01_F01_bin.143
AAGTGAGCATCAAAAATAAGGATAAAAAATTAACGACATCAGCCACCACCAACTATAGTGACAATCTCTAAGCGATCGCTGTTTTGTAATTGAGTTTCCGTCCAAAATTGACGATGTAAAATTTCCCCGTTATATTCAACCGCAACTAAACGAGGATTAAGATTAATTTGGATTAAGAGTTCAGGTAACGTAATTGGCGATTTACAAGTATGAGCTTCGCCATTAACCTTTAAAGTAATATCATTCATTAAACATTAAACATTGAACATTAAACATTGACCATTGAGCGACTAGCAATTAGCCATTAGCCATTAGCGATCATAATTGATTAATAAAATGGCGAACAACTGAGCGAGGATTATCCGCTTGCATGATAGCGCGAACGACGGATACTCTGGTGGCTCCAGTGCTTAAAACTTCATGTAAATTAGAAACATCAATTCCCCCAATGGCATACCAAGGAATCGGACAATTAGCAGCTGCATATTTAAGATATTCTAAGCCCGCAGGTTCTTTATCAGGTTTCGTGGGAGTAGCATAAACTGGGCCAACACCGATGTAATCTGCTCCTTGGGCGATCGCGGCGGCCATTTCATCAGGATTGGTTGTCGAGCGACCAATAATTTTCTGAAAACCCAAAACTTCTCTGGCTAAGGCGATCGGAATATCCTCCTGCCCCAAATGTACCCCATCGGCATTAACTGCTTGGGCAATATCAACGCGATCGTTGACAATAAATAAAGCCCCATATTGATGACATAACTGACATAATTGTTCGGCCAGCTCTAAACGGATATTATCATCGGGATTTTTGTCACGATATTGAACCAAAGTCAGACCACCTTGCAGGGCAGCATCCACTACGCTCAGTAAATCATCCGTGGGCGAGGTGATTAGATATAAATTAGAATGTTCGAGTAATTGTAAATGACTTCGATTTAAAAGATAACTTTCTAGGGTATAAACACGGTAGCGCATCTGTTTACAAGCCATACCCATTTCAGCCTGATACAACTTTCCATATTCTTCCAAGACTCGCAAAGCTTCTTGAATTCGACAAAGATTTGCTTGCAATAAAGCCTCAATATTAGTTCTGGTTTCTTCCTGGGGATGGGATAAATCTGTTCCTACATCTTCGGTTGTGTTCCTTGCTTGACGTATTTGAGCAGTATGAAGCTGGGCCAATTCTTGACGTATTTTCTTGCATTCTTCTGTAAGATCCGGATTATTTAAGCCAAAACGACACCATTCCTCAACAATTCTTAATCCTTCTCTAGCTCGATCTAAATTAGCATCTAATATCCGATATACAGCTTGTTGCATAGAAATTTGCTTTGGTTATATTCATCCTATTGAGATTAGCAAAACCTTTGTCTTGATGCTCTAAAATTATGAATTTCTTTATCCATCTTAAGTATAAAATTCAGAATTTGAAGAAATTAAGGATTTTAGATTCTCTATTTGCTTAACTTGTCACCAATGGCTAATGATGATCTTGCTAGCTATGAATTCTCAATTTTCAAACTCGCGCGTTCCTTAGCGGATTAAAAATCCGCAGGGTCGCTCGTCAATTCTCAATTTTCAAAAGCTTTTCCTGTAATTGTTGCCATTTAGCAGTACTAGCAATGGTATCTTCGATCAAAGTTCCATTCTCTAAATATAAAATTCGCTCGGCAAATTTGGCACTTAGTTCTAATTGATGATTTACCATGATAATCGTCATTTTATGATTTGCCACTAAAGAATTCAGGACGGATAAAAGACGATCGCTGGTTCCGATGTCTAAAGCTGAGGTGGGCTCATCTAAAAGCAAAATTAATGGTTCCATGACTAGGGCTCGCGCGATCGCGACTAACTGTCTTTGACCAAGGGATAACTGGAACTCATGGCGTTCTAACCAAATTTCGGGAATGTTTAAAGCTTCACTCCAAGTAGCAACTCTTTGCTTAATTTCTGAAGAGGATAATTGTTGCAATTTTAAAGGATAGATTAAAGCCTCTTGAACGCTCATCCCCAGAAGCTTTGGTTCTTGGGGAACTAAAACTATTTTTTGACGGAGCTTGGTCATCGATTCTTGAGGAAAATCAGTTGGGGCAAAGATAATTTCCCCAAAGGTGGGACTATGGAGACAATTACATAGTCTTAAAAGAGAAGTTTTCCCTGATCCCGAGGCTCCTGCGATCGCAATTTTCTCTCCTGAATGAACGGCAAAAGAGATATCCCGTAAAATAGCATGATCACCAAAAGAACTTTCTAAACTAACATTCTGTAACTCAACCAGAGAATAACTACTCACTTAATTGTGATCATGATTAACTATTTGAGCGAGATATTGATGTGCTGGGGAATAATGTTGATCTATCGCGATCGCCTTCTGATAAAAGGAGATAGCTTCTTGCCATTGTTGATTTTTATGATAGAGACGTCCTAAATTAGTTTGTACAATCGCTGAATCGGGATATAGTTCAGCCTGATAACGATAACGGTTAATCGCAGACTTTAACCTGTCTGATGATGATAAATCTTGATAGGGGAAAATTGCTGAATCTTGAGGCTCTAAGCGCTTAGTATTTGGCTGTAACATATTATTTTTCAGTCGCTCAGTGTTTATTTCATAAGATGCCATGATGAATGATGGCTGAAAATATTCTTTAGTGAGAGAAGAATCCCAAGACAGGAACTGTCTGCGATCGGATTGCCGATAGTCCCGCAACTCAAATAAATCATAGGCAAGATCACCCGATAACTCCGAATACGAACTATTGCTTAGGCCCCCAGTCTGACGATAATGGAGTGCTGCGGCGGAAAAATCTGGTTTTGTTTGAGATTTTAAATTTTTATTAAAAGATTGATTAAAGTTTTTTATCATGACCTAATATTCACTTAGCTCAAAATACTTATTATTATTTTGTTTTTATCAAGCCAACATAGAGAAAATCAATAAGCCAAATATGGCAAAGAACTACGCCAAATGTACTAGAATTAATTTAATTTATCGCATATTATAGATATTTAAAGAAAATTAGAGAATTATTAGAGTATTAGTGATATTGGAAGCATTAAACAGGAAACCTTGGCAAATTAAAGTGTCTTTTGATACTTCTATGTCAAGAAAACCTAAATATCCTCGTCGCAACGGTACCATAATTTTTTTTTGCTTGATTGAAATTTCGATGATCCCCAAGATTTTTCGTTACGAATTTTCACTTAGCTAAACATAACTTCACATATAGCTATAAAACTCTATTCAAATCAATTTATTTCCTAACGAAGATTCAGTTCAGCAAAAAAATCAATCTAAGATAGAATTGAATCGATTTGATGGAAAGGTTGCATCTAAAGGAGCAAAAGTTTGAGTTGGCAATTAAAACTATCTAACTGGTTATCTAATGGGGCTTTGTTAAGAAACCAGAAACAAGCAGAGTTAGCTAAAGCCAAACTAAAACAACAAGAATTAACCATAGAGAATTTGAATGCTCGGATAACACAAGGGAGCATTGAAGTTGAACAGTTGGTGGCCCAATTACAAATTAGCCAGGGATTTCAAGTTGAACTAGGAGAAACGCAACTTAAACTAAGAGAAGCGATCGCGGCTTCAGAAAATTGTCGTCAACAATTGCCAGCATTACAACAGCAGGTAGCACAACTCAAAAATAAGTTACAACAGACGCAAAAAAATCTATCCAAATCTCAAAATTGGTTAGAGCAGCTCCAAAATAATATTAAAGTAGTAGATATTCAAAAGCGCTTGCCAAAAGAGCAATTTGATTGTTTATGGGGTTTTGGAGTCAACAGTCCAGAAGTTGGTGAGATCTCAGTTGCTGGCTCGGTGCTAATCAAAGGATGGGCCTTAGGCAGAAAATCACCCGTAACTCATATCAGAATAGATTATCAACAAGAAACTATCGTAGAAACCCTGGTCAATCTCTCGCGTCCCCAGGTTACCAATAGATATCCCGAAATTCCCAACGCAAATAAAAGTGGCTTTGAAGCGTCAATTTCTGTAGTAAGTATGCCAGCAGAAGTAGAGTTAGAGCTTAAGGCCATATTACAAGATGAAACTATATTGCCTCTTTGTGCTATTTTACTGAAAAAAGAAGCTTAATTTATTTTTTCTCCCTCTAAATTGATGAAGAAATATTACAGAACGCATAAAAACAGAGATTTTTACCAGAGTAACTAATGGTTGGTTCATGCAGACCGATTGTTGATTCATACCTTGGATTAAGGTAACTGTTGGGTTAAGCAGTTGCCTTTTTCATTTTTTCTTTAGCTAATAGCTGTAGTTTGGGCAGCGAGCAATTCTTTAATCCCTTTTTCGGCAAAATCTAACATCTGATTCATCTGTTGACGAGAGAAACTACCTGATTCTGCGGTACCTTGAACTTCGATTAAATCTAATTTGCCATTCATGACCACATTAAAATCCACATCCGCAGCGACATCTTCGGGATAGTCGAGATCGAGAAGCGGAGCACCAGCGATTAATCCCACAGAGACTGCCGCTACTGGTTCTATTAGGGGAGACTGCTCTAATTCATTTTGTTGGATTAATTTTTTCACGGCATGGGCTAATGCTACGTAACCCCCAGTGATTGCGGCGGTACGAGTTCCCGCATCAGCTTGTAAAACATCAGTGTCAATTGTAATAGTTCTTTGTCCTAGTAACTTTAAATTGATCGAGGCTCTGAGACTGCGCCCAATTAATCTTTGAATTTCCTGGGTTCGTCCAGATAATTTCATATATTCTCGACGATGACGGGGGACAGTTGCACTGGGCAACATACGATATTCGGCTGTTAGCCAACCTTGATCGCTATCGGCTAAAAAACGGGGCACTCCAGGTTCGATACTGGCGGTGCATAAGACTTTGGTTTTCCCACTGGTTGTTAAAACTGATGCTAGGGGTGTGGCGGTAAAATCTAGTTGAAAACTATGATGACGCAGACTATCTGCTTGTCGATTATTAGAACGTTGCCAAGACATAATATAAAATACTTCAAATATTTGGGTAAACGATACAATGCCATTTTGCCTCAAGTTAGACATCTAAATTTAATTAATTTTCACAACACACGAATAATTAAAACTGTAGTCTCTAGGTTACTAGCGATCGCCTCGGGAATATTACCCCAAACTCCATGATGCAATAATCCTTCATTACTCGCGCTCAAGATTACTAAATTATAAGCTTCGGCTTTGCACATATTTCTTACTGCTTCAGGAACCGAATGGGCACAAAGGGGAATTGCCCTGACCTCGGTATGAGTTTTATCGGCGATCGTTTGGGCTAATTTAGTGACATCTTTAAATTTAGTTTTTTCCTCAGTAGGCAGATAAATTTGACAAAGATTGATTTTAGGGGAGTTAGCGATCTGATAGAGATTGACTAACCCTGGGAGTATTTTCATCGATTTGGCCAGTTTCCCGCCTTTGGTAATGGGAATGAGCCATTTTCCTTGATGAGCTAAATCCTGGGGAAAAGCTCGAAGTTTACTACCTAATTTAACCAATAGCAGTTCGCAATGGGTATGTTCAATAACCTTATCTACCACATTGCCAAATATTTGTTCATGGGGATCGGTAATTCCTTTCCAGCCCATGATGAGTAAATTCACATGATCATGGGTTGCAGTTTCGAGAATCGCAGTGGCAACATCAGTGGAGACCATGACTTGAGTATGGACAGGAATATTTTCTTTGCGTCCCCAGCGTTCCATACGATGCATCAGATGACGACTGTTAGTAATATCGACTTTGGCTTGATTGGGGGAGACATAGTTGGGAACAGAAATTATTTGTAAACATTCGATTTCATATTTTTGGTAGCGAGCGATCGCGATCGCCATTTGCATTAAGGGAAAAGCATGATCGGGATTGGCAATGGGCAATAAAATGCGTCCGCGACCAGTTGCAGGAGAACGGGTTTGATAGATTACATAGGAGGGGCCAGCCTGGATTAAAACATCGCGATCGCCAGCTAATTTTTGTGCCTCTACTTTAATAATGTCACTACGGGTAATAATGCCCACCAGTTTATTGCCATCGGTCACTGGTAAGCGAGACAGTTGATAGCGATTGAGCAAATATAAAACATCGGCCAAAGAAATATCAGGATTGACCGTAATTGGTTGGGGAGTCATAATATCGCGCAAAAAAACACTTCCCGTCTTTTTCCTGTCATCAGCAATATCTGATTGGGTAATAATGCCCACCAATTGGCCATCTTCGACTACCGGAAAACCCCGATGATGGGATAGAGACATGGCCTTAACTACCTCTTCGATTGTTAAATTGGTAGCTAAGGTTTCAACCTGAGACTGCATCACATCTTCTGCAGTCAGTTCCGTCAAAAAATCATGGGTAGGAGATTCTTCATCCAAATGAATCCCACTAACATCTAATAAATGTTCATAAATAGAACCAGGAGCGAAACTATCAGCGATGATATAGGAGACGACCGAAGAGATCATTAGAGGCAAGACCATATTAAAATCTGCCGTCATCTCAAAGACAATCACGATCGCGGTGACAGGAACTCGGACCACAGCGGTAAAAAAAGCACCCATTCCCGCCAGAGCAAAGGTATAGCCTGAAAAAGCAAAGGTATAGCTGGAAAATTCCCCCAATAAAGAAAATTCTGCTGTGCCGACGAGATAGCCCAGAGCAGCACCCAGAACTAGAGCCGGAGCAAATAATCCTCCTGGGACTCCCGCACTATAGGCCAAAATAGTCAGAAAAAAATGAGCCACAAAGGCGATCGCGGTAGTTTGCCAAGTCAAGTTTCCCGAAATTAGATAAGTTCGCAATCCGGCATGATCCCAAAAAACACTGGGTAAAAAGGAGATTACGATCCCTGAAATTAATCCGGCAATCCCAATTCGTAACGGCATGGAGATCGGTAAGCGACGATTTAACTTGGTGCCCCAAATTACACTACGATTAAATAATCCACCCAAAATTCCGGCAAAGATTCCCAGAATAAGATAAAAAGGAATGTCTGCTGGGTTGAAGCTGGCTGTAAGGTTGGTTAAAGATAAATTAAGGGCTGTAGCACCAAACAGCCGTGACACAACGGCTCCGGTAAAGGATGCGAGGATGGCAGTTTCGAGGGTTAAACCAGAAATATCTCGCATCAACTCTTCGACCACGAACAAAACACCCGCGATCGGGGTATTAAATCCAGCTGCTAACCCGGCAGCTGCCCCAGCGGCAATCATTTGACGGCGATTGGTGGGGGAATTGGGAATCCAGCGACTTAATTGGGCGGCTAAGGCGGCTCCGATATGAACTGTGGGTCCTCTTCGGCCGAGGGTTAAACCGGCTCCTAGGACTAAAATGGTGCCTAAAGTTTTTACTAGGGCGACTCGGAGGTTGATTAAGAGGGGATATCTAGCGAGTACAGCTTTAACTTGGGGAATGCCACCACCAGCTGCTGCAGGAGCCAATAATTCGATCGCCCAACCAGCTAAGATGCCCAATAATAGACCTGCCAAGGGCAAGGAGAAATGAGCATCAATGAGATAGGTTGATTTGATACGTAAGCCACCTAGCCAGCCAATTCCTGATTTGAGAAATAGGGCACTGATGCCGGATAAGAATCCAATTAAACAGGCTTCGAGTAAGGCATAACGATTATCGATCGAGCTTCTGGCAAATAATCTTGATTTCCACCAACTAGGAATCAGCTTGATCATTTAGGGGAATATGTTTATACATTGTTAGTATTGGTGTCTACTTGGAAAAACTGACCGATAAATCCTGAGACAAAAGAGAGTACGATCGAGCCGAAAACTGCGGGAAAGAAACCTGTAATATCAAACCCAGGGGTTAGGTAACCAACTAGTCCTAATGCGATCGCGTTTACTACAAGGAGGAATAAACCTAAAGTTAAAATTGTTAGGGGCAAGGTAAAAATTACCAGTAAGGGTTTAACAATTGCATTGACAAATCCTAACGCGATCGCACCGATCGCCGCAGCTAATAAACCTTTGATAATTAGACCAGGAACAATCCAAGCGGTGATTAATAAAGAAACTGCTGTTGCCAACCATGTAAGTAAAAACTGCAACATGATTTGTTCGCTAAATATTTGATTAATTGATATCTAGAGATATTCTACGCAATAATTGGTCAAGAAGAAATAATCAAAAGATATGGACTCTAACGACAAGTTTGCTTTTTTAGTAATTGCAATACCTTTAATTGGTTTGGTGTATTGTGGAATCGGTGTAGCTTTGATGATATCTAGTTTGACGGTTCGAGAGCATCCTCTGATTTCAGGAACAATTTTTATTCTGATTCCTTTTTCTCTGGCGGCCTTCACTTGGATTAGAGCTTCGGCGAAAGCTTATAAATAATTTAATGAAGCGAAATTCTGGCCTATTTCAGCTTTGCTCCAGTATAACCAGAAAAAACCCAGAAAATAGATCTAGCGACATCTCGTAAAATTTTCATTTTGGGTTCAGGATCTTTTCTTTTTGTTCTAACTTCCATCGAGGTAAAAGCGATTCCTCGGCTACCTAAAATAATTGTTGCGATCGCTCTAGCTCTAGGCATATGAAAATCAGAAGTAATAAGATACAGATGTTTGATGTGATACTGTTTAAAATCTGCGAGGAGAGTTGTAAAATTAGTGACCGTATCTGTCGCTCTGTTATCTAGAAAAAATCTTTGATGAGGAATGCCCGCCTGACGAAATATTCGATTGGTAATTTTATTATCGCTTCCAGAAGATACCCAAATCATAAGATCGGAATTTTGCTGGGCCAATTTAGCAGCTAACTTTTCTCTGTGATGATCTCCCCCAAGACAGAGAATAGCTTGGGGTTGGGGATATTTTAAATTTGCGATCGCGATATTAACAGGAATAATTACAATCAAGAAAAAAATCGGGGCAACTATACCAAGAAATAGGTAATGTTTCCAATTATATTTTCTTCGTTTCTGGCCCATATCATTAATTCAATACTAATTAATTATGCATGATTCTGGAATAACGAATAGTACAAGGGCTGCCCCAGGCTACTTGCTGTTGGGGAATATCGCGAAACACACTACTTCTGGCTCCAATAACGGCATTAGCGCCAATAGTTATGCCAGGAGCGATAAAACAATCGGTCGCAATCCAGGCTCCATTACCAATATGAATCGGAGAGGTCGTAGTGGGAAAACTTGAATCACCGAAATCATGACTTGCAGTACAAAGATAGGATTTCTGGGAGATGACAGTATGACTGCCAATGGCAATGCGATCGATACTATAGAAAACTACATCATCGCCAATCCAACTATAATCACCAATTGATAGTTTCCAAGGATAGGTAACGCGAACGGTGGGACGAATGACAACGCCTTGTCCGATTTTTGCGCCAAATAAACGTAGTAGCCAGCAACGAAAATTGTTGAAATTATGCAAACTTAAAGGAAATGCGATCGCCTGTAATAACCACCAAATCATTACGATGAGACTAGATCTTCCGCGACTATAAGTATTAGCCTTATAATCTCTTAGATTAACAAAAGGTTTACCATCTAGATTTATTTCTTCATTTGTTTTAGTAACTAGATTTGAAGTCATAATTTTTTTGACTGAGCTAATAGTAAAATCACTGTAAGCCATGATTTTGTTCAATATAATTCCAAACCGTTATCCCAGTAGAGACGTAGCATGCTACGTCTCTACTGATGCTGCGTCTCTACTTATTGATTGTCGCTAGTTTTAATTCTATTAATTTAATCGATAAAATAATTTCTGCCAACATTCTTTGGAAGGCATAATACCAACCAATCCAACCATCTAAAACTCCAAGCTTGAGGATTAAACAATAGAAGAAAATAATTCCTGGTGCTAAAACAATTTTGGTACGAATTTTATCAGCTAAGCCAAGCTCTGAAAAAGCTGTTTCTGTTAGTTTTTTGGCTTCAATAATCATATAGCGATCTTGCGCCCAGAGCCAACGAGTCAAAGATTTGCGATCGTCATGCCAAATATATTTTTTTAAATAACCTGTTGTTCCCTGGACTTCTAAAAATTGAGTATGTCCATCGTTAATATAAGTAACATAGTCTTTTCTGTATAAAGCTTGGCGAGGTGGGAGAATCGTTCCTCGCAAAGGGTGGCCAAAAACACAATATTTAAAATTAATGTGGTAGCTATTTATAGAAGTATCATTGGGTATGTTGGTTATTTCTTCGATGAGCTCATCAGTCAACCAATAATCGGCATCCAAAGAGAGCACCCATTCTCCAGCTACTTTTTCTAAACCATAGTTCCATTGTTGAGCATGGGTATCAAATCTTCTTTGATAGAGTGCGACTTGGGAATATTTTTGCAGAATATTGAGAGTATCATCAGTGCTATAACTATCGATTACAACAATTTTTTTTGCCCATTCTAGTCTGTTAAGCGTACGCTCAATATTAGAAGCTTCATTGTAAGTAAGAATGAGAGGCGTTATTTTTTCTAGCATAATTCAATATAATTACTTATAGCTGATGCAATTTTTCTATAGGGCTGTTGTACTAGAGTAGAAAGGTTGGTTGTTAATAATTTTTTGGTAGATATCAATGAGATTTTTGGCAATCTTATCCCAAGTATATTTTTCTAAAATTAACTGACGAGCTCTTGCTCCCATTGCTTTTGCTTCCTGGGGAGATTGGAGACATTGAACTAAAGCTTCTGCGATCGCATCTGCATTAATATTTACGACATAGGCCGCTTGCTCTTGAGCCGCTTCAGGAAAGTTACAGCCAGTAGTTATAACACAAGGTAAGCCAGATGCCATTCCTTCTAGTACAGACATACTAAAACCTTCGGAATAGGAAGGTGCAATGTAAATATCAGCAGCAGACAGACTAGAATATTTTAGTTGTCCCGTTAACATTCCCGTGAAAGTTACTTTAGTTAAGCAATTAGCATCAGCAAAATATTGTTTCGCGATCGGCAAAAACCCAATATTATCTGGCCCAGCAATTACTAGATGAGATTGGGGAAATTGAGTATGTATATTTCCAAAAGCTTGGGCTAATAAATCTAATCCTTTTTTAGGGTCTATTCTGCCTAGAAAAAGAATTAGTTTCTTATCTCTAGTTTCCGGAAATTTCTGGTAAAAAAGCTCGGGACTTACTAAAGAGGCAAAATCTTGACGATGAATCCCATTGGGAATAATAGTAAAAGGAGTTTGTAACTTTAAAGATTTAGTTCGCTGAGCCTCAGTAGAAGCTAACATCTGAATGGCACTAGCCCGATTAAGTGCTGGCTTTTCTAAGAGATGAAAATAAAAGTGTTTTTTCCATGCTTTATGAGATAAGGCCCAAGGCTCTAACATGCCCCTGGGAGTCACGACATAAGGAATCCGACTTCTAATACAGGCTAAGTATGCAGGTAAAATAGCATAAGAAAAAATAGAATTAGTATGAACTAAATCATAATTGTTGACATTATGCCAAAGCCATTGAGTTAAATCCCAGCTAATTTTATAATCTTTGATTGCCCAATAGCTAAAATATTGAATACGGTAATATCCTTTTTCGATCCAACAATTTAAAGGAACACCTAAGGAATTAGAACCATTAGCATTAGTTGTCACTAAATCAACAGTTATTCCTTGCTTGCCTAAAGATTGAGTAAGCTCTATAACACTCTTGGAAGGGCCTCCATATACATTGCCGATCGCGGGGACTACTACTAAAATTTTCATCGACTTACATAATAAATAAAAATATCAAATTATTTTTTCATAGCATATTCAACGGCCTGGGCAAATCCTGTCGCAAAATAGTTAGGAGCATAATGTTTGATATGTTCTAAAGATGCTTGACCCATTTTTTGCAAGCCAATTTTTTCTGAACTTATACTGAGCATCAATTGCGTTAATTCTTCAACATTTGTGGGGTCAAAACCGAAGCCATTTACCCCTTCTAGCACCAAATCTTCAAAACAACCACAATGATTAGACACTAGCAACGGTAAACCAGCAGCCATCGCTTCATTGACGACTAA
Organism: Cyanobacteria bacterium P01_F01_bin.143; assembly: GCA_039190385.1. GTDB lineage: Bacteria > Cyanobacteriota > Cyanobacteriia > Cyanobacteriales > Xenococcaceae > Xenococcus. The sequence continues at coordinate 12,005 of JBCCYD010000134.1, forward strand.
ACCCCATTGCTCAGTCGTACTAGCATGAATAAAGCAATTAGCATGAGCAAAATAGGGTAGCATCTCTTTCTGCTGAAGAAATCCTGGTAAATGAACCGAATCTTGTAAGTTTAATTTAGTAATTTTCTGTTCAATTGGCCAACGTAACTCACCATCGCCACAAAGTACTAAATCCCAAGCTGCTTTGACTGAGCTTTGACGGTATTTCGCATAAGCATCAAGAATAAAAGGAAGATTTTTTTTAGTAACAAAGCGATTAATTGCCAGAAAAAAAGGCTTACTTAGAGGGTTAGGTAAACATTTGATTTTGTTAGGATTAAAAGTATCATTGCCAACGACATCATAGCCACAAAAAATAGCTTCTTCTGGCATGCCCAATTTTATTAAGTAACGTTTATGAGGTTTTCCTCCTACCAAAGCTGACTTAAATTGCTTTACGATTAAACTTTTAATTTTTTCTTTCCACCAAATTCTCTCAAAATCATTTTCTGTAGTCTCTGAGAATAAAATAGCAGGCTTATTATGTAGTTTACACCAAATAAGAGATACGAGCATTGAGATTTTAAAATAACCAGAAATAGCTAAAATCTCTGGATTAACTTTATTTAAAACTTTGAGCAGTTTCTTTAGCAAGAATACTAGTTTTATTTGTTCTAAAGACTGTCCTTTGATAATAGAAACTATAGGAAAAGAAAGATTATCTATCCTAGTTTGCCAAGGATATAATTCTTGAGAACGAGCTAACTCAATCCCCATAAATTGATTTACTTGGATTGAATTAATTTTTTTTAAGCTTTCTAGTCTAGCTATATGATAAGGACCATAACTAGAAAATAGTAAACCAATTTTCATAAGATTAATTTATTAATTGAGATTTGTTTTGTTTAGAAAAATAAATAGCTATCCCCACAAACAATAATTGAAAAATTGCTTCGGTCCAAAATCGTCTTATATCATGAGTTATTGCTAACATAGCAGGACTCATGAGACCGATATAAATCAAAAAACTAAACTTACTATAGTAATACTTTGCAGAAACCCAAAGAGTTTTAAAAATCATGCCACCCAAAGCAAAGAAAAGGCAGCCATAATAATCAAATTCCCGAAAGGCATCAGCTATTCCTGTTGCTGTGCTACCTCGTGGGATTGAATATCTATATAAATCAGAAAGATTTTCTTGTTGTGGGCCCCAATTAAATTGCAAAGAATTTTTAAAGCCATAGCCCAAAAATTGACCAGGAACATATTGAAAAACTATGCCATCCCACCAACCAGTCCCATATCCATAAGTGCTAGTCGTTGCTGAGGCATCAATAATCAAGGCTGCATTTCTTAATTCCAAATTATCGCCCTCTAAAACAGTTTCTAATGATTGTTGAGACGTAAATAGTAATGCCTGCCAATCATTTTGAGCTGCTAGATTCCAAACATCACCTCGTAATCTCCCAAATAAGGGAATAATATATAACCCCAGAATTATCAAACAGATAATTACTATGGTTGGAGGAATATATTTTTTTACAAACCAAAGACATAGACCAATAATAATAAAAAAGGTCATAGTTGCTTGTCTTCTACCCTGTAAAATTGTTAATACAGGTATCACGGCGGCTAAGCTAGTAAAAAGAAAATTTTTGAAGCTAGGACGCTTGATAAGTTCTAGAAGAAAAATAGCTAATGCAATATAAATAACCTTTGTCAAAAAAATATAGATTGTGGCTAGTCCTGTCCAA
>JBCCYD010000135.1:0-13654 GCA_039190385.1 Cyanobacteria bacterium P01_F01_bin.143
CTCAATCGCCCCATAGCAGAACATATTATTAACTTATTAAAAAGAAATAATATTAAAGAAATCATTGCGACGCTCTATTATTTACCTGATGTAATGCGCAATTATTTCCAGGATGGGAAAGATTTTGGCGTAGAGATGACCTATGCGGTAGAAGAAGAACAGCCTTTAGGAACTGCTGGTTGTGTCAAAAATATCCAACAATGGTTAGATGATACTTTTCTGGTAATTAGTGGTGATGGAGTTACCGATTTTGATTTGCAAGCTGCGATCGCATTTCACCGAGAAAAACAATCAAAAGCTACTCTCATCCTCACTCGTGTCCCCAACCCCGTTGAATTTGGCGTAGTTATTACCGATCCAGATGGCCGCATCAATCGTTTTCTAGAAAAACCCTCTTTAAGTGAAATTTTCTCCGATACCATCAACACAGGTACCTATATCTTGGAACCAGAGGTTTTAGACTATCTTCCAGAAAACGAAGAATCAGACTTTTCTCAAGATCTTTTCCCAACACTTCTTGCCAGGGGAGAGCCGATCTATGGCTATATCGCCGAAGGCTATTGGTGTGATGTGGGTCATCTAGATGCTTGTCGCGAAGCTCAATATGATTCTCTACAACAAAAAGTCACGATTGATTTTGCCTATCAAGAAAAATCCTCCCAAATCTGGATTGGTTCCAATACCTATATCGACCCCAGTGCCAGAATTGAAGCCCCCGCATTAATTGGCAATAACTGTCGAATTGGGGCGCGAGTCAAAATTGAAGCAGGAACCGTAATTGGTGATAACGTAACCATTGGCAATGATGCCGATCTCAAACGTCCGATTATTTGGAATGGTGTCACCGTGGGAGAAGAAGCCCATTTACGAGCTTGTATTATTGCCCGTGGTACGAGAGTTGACAGACGGGCGCAAGTTCTAGAAGGCGCTGTTTTAGGCCCTTTATGCCATGTGGGAGAAGAAGCGCAAATTGCCCCTGGAGTTCGGGTTTGGCCTAGCAAAAGAATTGAATCGGGAGCCATCCTCAATATAAATTTGATTTGGGGAAATATGGCACAACGGAACCTTTTTGGTCAGCGGGGTGTGTCGGGGTTAGCCAATATTGATATTACTCCCGAATTTGCCGTCAAACTAGGTGCAGCCTATGGTTCAACTTTAAAACTAGGGACAACCGTTTTGGCATCCCGTGATCAACGTAGTGTTTCTCGCATGATCAGCCGTTCTTTGGTTTCAGGATTAATGTCGGCAGGGATTAATGTGCAGAATTTGGAAGCAACGGCAATTCCCATTTCTCGGACGATGACCGATCGCCTGGCAACGGCGGGAGGACTCCATGTGCGCTTGGAACCAAATCATCATGATCATATTTTGATCGAATTTTTTGACAAAGAAGGAATCAATATTTCCAAGTCTAAAGAAAAGAAAATTGAAGGCAGCTATTTTAAAGAGGATTTACGTCGGGTCTCAATTTCGGAAATTGGTAAAATTGCCTATCCCGATGGCGTGATTGAAACTTATAGTCACACCTTTGAAACCCATCTCAATATTGAAGCTGTACGCAACAGTCGCTCTAAAATAGTTATTGATTATGTTTATGCTGTTTCGGGAGCCATCTTACCTCAATTACTCGCTAAATTTGATTGTGACGCAGTTGTGCTGAATGCTAGTTTAAATCAAAATGCGATCGCGAATCAGGACAAAGAACGTTTACTAAAGCAATTGGGACAGGTTGTCGAAGCTCTGGGGGCAAATTTGGGAGTTCAAGTCTCAGCTAACGGAGAACAATTTATTCTAGTTGATGAATCAGGCTTGCCGATTCGCGGGGAAACCTTAACTGCATTGATGGTCAATACGATTTTTACGGCCAATCCTCGCAGTACAGTAGTTGTTCCAGTTCATACTTCCAGTGCCGTTGAAGAAATTGCACGACGTCATGATGGCAATGTTATTCGCACCAAAGTTAATCCCACTTCTTTGATGGAAGCTTCTCAAGCTAATAAAAATGTGGTGTTAGGCGGCAGTGGGGAAATTGGGTTCATTTTTCCCCAACTTCATCCAGGGTTTGATGCCATGTTTGGGATTGCCAAACTAATTGAAATGTTAACCATCCAAGAGAGATCTTTAGTAGAAATACGCAACGAACTACCTGCTGTTTGTCATAAATCCTATACGATACGCTGTCCGTGGAAGATTAAAGGTTCCCTGATGCGTCATTTAGTAGAGACTCACGATACAGAAAATTTGGAACTAATCGATGGGGTCAAAATTATTAATCCCCAAAATGATAATTGGGTACTAATCTTGCCTGATGCGGGAGAGCCTCAAGTTCATATTTTTGCCAATAGTAATAATCGTAGTTGGGTAGATCACAGTCTTAATGATTATCGTGAGCGGGTTCAAAATTTTATTGATCATGAACAAGGGGCTATTAGTGATCAGTGATCAGTCATCAGTTATCAGTTATCAGTTATCAGTTGATTTCTTTGGTACGATTGAATTTAGTAAGTTGGAGTGCAGAAATCGATGAATAGTTGTGTTTTGATGGCTCAAATCATTAGTGACCCTGAATTGCGTCAGACTCAAGACGGAACTAATGTTGCCAATATGTTAGTTGAATTTGCCGCCTCACGTCCCGAAGATCCGACGTCAAAGCTCAAAGTTGTCAGTTGGGGTGGTTTGGCAGAAGAAGTTAGTCAAAAATACAAAACTGGCGATCGCGTTATTATTGATGGTCGTCTATCAATGAATTTGATAGATACACCTGAAGGCTATAAGGAAAAACGTGCTGAATTGGTGGTCTCACGCATTTTTCCCGTGGGAGCAAGCGACCAGAATGTTTCAGCTACTACGGTTTCTGGTATGCCTCAAGCAACCTCTTCTAAGGTTGTTAATCTAGATTCTACCCGATCTGCTCAACCGAAACCTGTTAGTGCTAATGTTGCGCCACCGACTACGGCAAAAACAACTGCTCAACCAGAACCAACTCCGGGAAATTATACTGATGAGCAACTTGATGATATTCCGTTCTAAATTATGGAGCTAAATGTTGAGATAAAAGGACAAGGATATCCGATTCTTTGTCTTCATGGTCATCCTGGCTCAGCTAGTAGTATGTCTGTTTTTACGAATGTGCTTTCGGCAAAGTATCAAACTATTGCCCCCGATCTCCGAGGTTATGGGAAAAGCCGTTATCGAGGAGATTTTTTAATGGAGGAGCATCTAGAAGATTTACAACAACTTTTAGATAAATATCAAATAGAAAATTGTTTATTATTGGGATGGTCTTTAGGCGGAATTTTAGCTCTAGAGTTGGCTATTCGAGATCGCAAAAGATTTAGTGGTGTTATTTTAGTTGCCTCCGCAGCCTCTCCCCGCAGCAATCATCCACCCATTACCAAGCAGGATTTACTATTTACAGGAATTGCCGGGATTCTAAATTATCTCAAGCCTGGATGGTTATGGAATATTAATCGTCTCGGTAAGCGATCGCTATTTCGTTATCTGATTGCCCAACAAACTCCCCAAGCCTATCAATATTTGGCTAGCCAAGGAGTGCCTGCTTATTTCCAAACTTCGGCTGCTGCTAATAGAGCTTTAAATAATGCTATTGCCAATGGTTATGATCGCCTTGATGAGTTGGGGAAGATTGAAGTTCCTTGTTTGGTATTAGCTGGAGAATGCGATCGCCATATCACAGCGGATTCTAGTAAAAAAACAGCAGCCCAGATTAATAATTCGCAATTTATTTGTTATCCTAATACGGCTCATTTATTTCCCTGGGAAATTCCGCAACAGGTATTGCAAGATGTTCAGGAATGGCTTGGGGATAAGTAATAAGTAATAAGTAATAAGTAATGAGTAATAAGTAAGAAACTTTTAGGGAATTATTTTAAGGAAATTTGCGACGTTTTCTTGCCAAAGTTTTTGGTCTACACTGACTAATAGTTGATGTCCTGCATTGGGAAAAACTACTAATTTTTTTTGAGAATTTAAGTTGTTTTGGATTTGTTTGACTTCATCGACTGTTACTAAAGGATCGCGATCGCCTGAAAAGATTAAAGTCGGACAATCCACAGTTTTGGCATATTCAAGGGGATTATGACTAAAGCCGTTAAAATTATGCTGAATGCCGCCCCAAAAAACAATTAGTTCTCCCAAAATAAAAGAAGGAAGATTATAAGTTCCCAATCTATTTTTTACCGCATCCAAAAGACGAGCAAAAGGAAGTTCTAAAATAATGCCATCTGGTTTAACTTGATCCTTCGCGATCGCCTTCAAAATAGCCGCAGTGCCCATAGAAATACCATAGAGAATTATCGGTTTTCCTGGATTTGATTGCTGAATATATTGAGTAGCTAAAGCAACATCTGATCCTTCTTTAAATCCCACAGTACTAGTATTTCCACTAGAATCTCCTGAGCCACGAAAATCTACCAGGAGAGTATCATAATTTAGACTATGAAAGACTTGGGCAGGAGTGAGCAAGCTGCTTTTACTACTTTCTTTGCCATGAAATAAGATTACCGTACCTTGAGAATTTTTTGCCTTAATCAACCAGGTTGATAACCATTCATTGTCGTTAATTGTAATTTTTGCACTACTGTAATCTAGTCCGACTTCTGTTGGTACTTTATAAATCTGCGATCGCGGTAGTCCCAAACCAAATTCATCAGAATTACGATGGTGAGTTAGCAAATAGGCTCCCATATAGCCAAGGATATTAATCAGTAAAATCGCCGTTATCGTAGTTTTAAAAATCAATTGCTTGGTGAATTTTGATAGCTTCATTATTTTTAGTTCGAGGGATGGCCAAATATCAATCGTTTCAGCTTTCTGAACAGAGAAGGGCTCAACTTAATTAGTTTAGCGATCGCGAAAATTAATAACCCAATGACCAACCCAGCAGCTAGCAAAGGTAAAGTTAGCGCCAATATTGATAATACCGCAGCGCTCAAAGCTTCCATAGTAGCCAAAAAGATATTCCCAATCCCACCGGTCATACTGGTAGAAGCTAATCGTGTCATACTAGTGGCACTCTCGATAATTCCTGCTGTTCCTCCACCAGCGATCGCAGCCAATGACCATTGCAAAACAGGATTGATATCACCTAAATTAGCAGCAGTCAAAACAGTTCCTACGGCAATAGCAGTAGGAATCTCTATCAAATCTAGTAGATTATCCACCACAGGAATGTAATACGCCAAAACTTCCACTACTACAGCAACGATTAAAACAATCATCGCTGGATAGCTGCCAAGCCAAGCTAATTCAGGAGACAAATTAAAATCACCATAATTAGCTGCCATACTCATTGCCAAAGGAGGCATAAATACCCGAAATCCACAAGCCGCACTCAAAGCAATTCCCAGACATAAAGCGATAATAATTTCCATAGAGTAAAATTTTTCTTAATAGTCAAAGGACAAATTAAACAAGATAATTTAACTCCAAAGGTAACATTTAATTAGAAAAAAAATTAGCAAATTACTTTCTATAAATTATGAACTGGTAGAAGTGAAACCAAGTATAAATTATATACAGTAAATTTCCCTAGCTAGGGCTATCTTAATCTCATTAAAGTTACTGATTACGAGGATAACGATTGAGGATTATAATGAAATTATGATTTTAATGGCTAAAGATTATTAGCCTCAAAACTCGAATGTCAGGAATTAAAGGAGAATAGTACCTTGGTGAATGCTAGTCCTAGAAAACAAACACATTTAAAACTTAGCATATTACCTAGTTTTAAACCTAAAAAATGTTTAATTCCTCTTTTATCATGTTTTGGGTTAACTTTTTTTTCTGGTACTCCAATTATGGCAGCAGAAGATATCTTGGAGGCCAGTCAAGATCATATTATTGCCAACGACAATAGCTCTACAGAAAATCCCCTACCTATAGATAGTAAACAACCTCTGCTTCCTCTCTGGAGATTTGAGCGTCAAGAATCTCCTCTAGAGCTCAGAAATAGAATTTCCAAGCCTAGATTAACAGCGGAAGAAATTCAAAATATGACCCGAGAATTGCAAGGTCTTATTAGTCGTTTTGAAAGCACCTTACTCACCGCAGATGCTCATGCCAACGATCTAGATCTTTCCACTGGTCAGGTTATTGAACAATTGCTTTCTCAAAGAGCACAAAACAATAAGCAAGCTCCTCAAAAGTTAACTAAATTAGCCAATAGTAGTTCTCACAGAGCATTACAAAAAGCGAAGAAAGAATTAGATATTTTCTTGAAACTAGTTGAGCAAGGTCGTTATGCTCAGGCAAAAGCCAAATGGTTAAAAGCCAAAAGAAATCTCTGGGATAGTTATCCGGTAGATCGTCCTTTGGCCTCCTCAGAAGTTCGTGCTATTTGGTTTGATCGCGGAACAATCGTCAAGGCGCGCTCCGAAGCTGATTTAGTACCGCTGTTTGATCGCATGAAAAAAGCTGGGATCAATACTGTGTTCTTTGAAACTCTTAATTCAGGATACCCTATCTACCCTAGTCGAATTGCTCCTCAGCAAAATCCCCTAGTTAGAGGTTGGGACCCTCTGCGAGCAGCAGTTAAACTGGCCAAAGAGCGAGATATGGAGTTGCATGCTTGGGTATGGATTTTTGCCGTAGCCAATAAACGCCATAATGAAATTCTAAATCTACCTCAAGAGTATCCTGGCCCCGTACTAGCTCGTTATCCTGATTGGGGCATTACTGATCAAGAAGAGAATACTTTTCACCACAGCTCAGGCAAAGCTTTTCTCGATCCTGCTCATCCAGGAGTACAACGCTATCTTTCTCTAATATTGGAAGAAATTTCGACTAAATATGATGTCGATGGAATTCAACTCGACTATATTCGTTATCCTTTCCAAAGCGCAACGGGAGAATATAGCTACGGTTATGGAACTGCATCCCGACGAAAATTCAAGCAGATGACGGGAATAGATCCGATAGAGCTTCATGTTGGCGGTGATTTATGGTCACAATGGACAGGATTTCGACTCCAACAAGTAGATAGTTTTGTCGCTGCGGTCTCCAAAAGATTGAAGGCAAAACGTCCTGAGCTAATTTTATCTACGGCAGTATTTCCCATGCCTCGGCAAGAAAGACTGAATAAGATACAACAACATTGGGAGCAATGGGTTCGCGAAGGCTCAATTGATCTATTAGTGCCGATGACCTACGCTTCAGATACTGAGGGATTATTTCAGCTAACCCGCCCTCTGTTTGATAGTTTTACTGAGGAAAAGGCTTTACTTTTACCAGGGATTCGTCTTTTGAATGTTCCTGATATTGTTGCTGTTGATCAAATGCAACTATTAAGAGGTATGTCCACAGAAGGTTTTGCTCTATTTGCCGCAGAAAACTTAAATTTTAATCTAGAAAAGATTATGAGTAGAACTCATAATGATTTAGCTGCAACCACAAAACCTTTGCCCTATCGTCAACCGTTTCCCGCAACTTTATCTCGCTATCAGAGTTTACAGAAAGAATGGAACTTCTTTATTACCAATAATCAAGGGACAATGAATGATTTGGTGCTCAGAGAATGGGGCAATAGAGCTGATGAGTTGGCTCGTAATTTAGAAAAACTTGCCAAAAAACCTTCACAGAAAAACCTATCATTAGCTCAAATGAGTCTCAAGTCTTTTCGCCGCAAATTTCCGTTTTGGCTAGCAGATAATCAAGCTGTTAGTACTTATCAAAAAGAAGTCTGGAATAATAGGTTGAATACTTTAGAACGCTTATTGAACTATGGCGAAAAACAGCAATTATCACAGTTTTAAGTCGGATATTAATTCTATTCCCAAGCGTAATCGGTTCTCGCCCAAAAAGTGTTTTTCCAGATAAAGATCAAGAGCACAATAGAAATCAAGGCTCCCAAATTATACTTAACAACTTTCCTGAAAATTTGGTTGCGCTTTTTGTTGCGACTATTTTGGGCTTTATTTTGTAGAGAATCTGATTCTTTTTGAAGATTTTCATTAATACTTTCTTTGAAATTATCAACATCTAGAGGCTCAGCAAGTTCAATTTTTGCGGGAGATTGTTTTTGAAGGATATTAACCAGATTTTCTTGAGAATTAGCAGCTTCTATCTGATTCTGAAAATCTTGTATTACGTCTAGTCTAGGGGCAAGTTGATAATTTATATTGGCATTATAGCTACGATAGATTCGAAAAGCATTATTAATATTGAGCGGAATTGCTAGGATCAGAAAAATGGCAGCAACTAGACAAGACCAGGAAATAATTTTTAATAATATTTTTTCTATCGGAGTACGATAATTAGTATTTTCGTAAAAAACAAACACAATTCCGAGAAAAGTTACTGGAATCCTTTCGATAATAGAGCCAATGAGGTGAAATTCCCAATCGGGATTCATCAACCTTAGGGGAATCGCCAGATTCATGATATCGATCACAGCCATCGTTAGTAGTCCATAACCAACCATTCTCAAAATTGAAACAGTCAGAATATGTTGTTCATTGGGGACTTTCATAGAGAAAGCAAGTTAATACAAATTGGTAATTAGACTTGTCCAGTATAGCGATGAAGAATATGGTGACCACCAAACATAATATAAAATCAATCTTTAAGCCCTAATAAAAAAATATTACAAATGAATTTTAGTGAAGAACTAGCTTTGCACCTACGTGCCTGCTACCCTTTGATTTATATCGCGACGACTGAAGAAGAAAGATTGGAAAAAGCGATCGCGGAAATTATTCGTCCTCTGGGCAATCGCCCACTTTATATCTGGGATTTTGTCGATGGTTATAGTGGAAATCCCAATAATCAAGAGAGTGGTAAACGCAATCCCTTACAAGCTTTAGAATTTATTGAAAAATTGTCTCCTCAAGCTGGGGGAGTCTTTATTATGCGAGATTTTACTCGTTTTTTTGATGATATATCGATTTCTCGTAAATTGCGTAATTTGGCTCGTGAGCTCAAATCACAGCCGAAAAATATCGTTATTATTTCTTCCCAAGTAGATATTCCTGCCGAATTAACCGAAGTCTTAACTATCTTAGATTTTCCTTTGCCCACCGCAGTCCAAATTAAGACAGAAATTAGCCGATTAATCTCAACAACAGGTCAGACATTAGAACCAAAACTACTCGATGAATTGGTGCGAGCGGCTCAAGGTTTGTCCTTGGAGCGGATTAGAAGAGTTTTAACTAAGGCGATCGCGTCTCACGGAGAATTGCTATCAGAAGATGTGGAATTAATCCTAGAAGAGAAACGGCAATCGATTCGACAAACCCAAATTCTTGATTTTTATCCAGCAAACGAACAAATTTCCGATATTGGCGGCTTAGACAATCTCAAAGATTGGTTAGTCAGAAGAGGTGGCTCTTTTAGTGAACAAGCCCGAGCCTATGGTTTACCTAATCCTCGGGGTCTGCTGCTAGCCGGAGTTCAAGGTACGGGGAAATCTCTTACTGCCAAGGCGATCGCGAGCAACTGGCATTTACCACTCCTGCGATTAGATGTGGGGCGTTTATTCGCAGGTTTAGTCGGAGAATCCGAATCTCGTACCCGACAAATGATTAACTTAGCCGAAGCCTTAGCTCCTTGTATTCTCTGGATTGATGAGATTGACAAAGCTTTTGCTGGAGCAACATCTCAAGGTGATTCTGGTACAACTAGTCGGGTTTTTGGGACTTTCATCACCTGGTTAGCGGAGAAAGAATCCCCAGTCTTTGTCGTTGCCACAGCCAATAATATTCAGACTTTACCCCCAGAAATGTTGCGTAAAGGAAGATTCGACGAGATCTTTTTTGTAGGACTACCTTCTCAAGAAGAAAGAGAAGCTATTTTTCAAGTGCATTTAGGCAAATTGCGTCCCCATAACCTCAAAAATTACGATCTCAAACGATTAGCTTACGAAACCCCTGAATTTTCCGGAGCAGAAATTGAACAAACTCTCATTGAAGCGATGCATATTGGCTTTAGTCAAAATCGAGACTTTACCATAGATGACATTTTAGAGGCTGCTAGTCAAACTATCCCCTTAGCTAAAACTGCTAAAGAACAAATTCAATTTTTACAGAATTGGGCCGCCGCAGGCAAAGCGCGGATGGCATCACGCAAGAGCGGATTGTCTAGTCTATGAGTTAAGAATAAATCCTGAATCCTCATCCATGATAAAAACTCGATCATCATAATCCAGTTCAGAAAAACGAATTTCAAAACTTGTACCCTGCGATCGATCCAACTTAATTTCACCTTCAAGTTGTTCGGTTAGAGTACAAACCAATTGCAAACCAAGAGACTCTGTATGCCTAAAATTAATATCTTCGGGAAATCCCATTCCATCATCAGAAATTGTCAAGATAATTTGCTCTCTATCATCCTTTTTTAAACTGAGCCAGATAGTACCGTGTTCGCGTTCATGAAATCCATGTTCTAGGGCATTAGCAATCAATTCATTAATAATGAGTCCGCAAGGATGGGCTGTTTCTATGTTGAGATAAACCTGGTCAATATCAGTTAAAAATTCAATTCCATTCCTGTTAGTTTCATAAGAATCAGATAATTTATCAAGTAAAGCGATTACATAATTACTTAAATTTAGTTGTTTTAAATCAGGAGAATTATATAATTGCTCATGGATTAAGGCCATAGAATGGATTCTATTTTGACTATTCTCAAACATTTTAACGATCACCGGATCATCAATATAGTCAGTTTGAAAATCTAAAAGATTAGAAACGACTAGTAAATTATTCTTGACTCGATGATGAATTTCCTTGAGGAGAAGTTCTTTTTCCTGAAGCGATTTCCTTACTTGAGCATCGGCTCTTTCTTTCTCCATAATCTGGCGATTTAAATTTTGATTGGTAACGAGTAACTCTGCTGTTCGCTGCTCAACTCCAGTCTCCAATTTCTCATTGAGGATTTTCAGCTTTGCTTGGGCTTTGTTTCTTTCTTCAATCTTTTGTTCTAATGTCTGACTATATTCACTAATCAGACTAGCTAGTTTGCCATAGGTATCGATCATATAGCCAATTTCATCGTATTGATGTACTTCTAGTGAGCGATACAACTGATTATAGTCTGTTGAATATTGGCGATCGCTAAGGTCCTCTTCAAGATCTTCAAGATCACTATCATCCCGAGGACTATTGGCCCGATGGGTTTGATGACTCTCTTCAAGAAAATTAGTAAACTTAACGATCCGACGAATGGGATTGGTCACTACAATCACTAAAATACAGGAGAAACCTAAAATTACCAGGATCAGTAAACTTGTACTAATAAATAAAAAGCTCCTGATATGAGATTTATTATCTTGCAAGAGCTTCTGGCGATCAGCCTCAATCTGTTGCAATACTTCAGTCAACTCCTTGCCGACCTCTTTACCTTTGCCTCTAACAAATTGATCTCCAGCTGTTTGATCCTGCGTTTCTTCTAAAATTTCTACCCCTTGACGATAGATATGCATCAGTTGAGCATGGTTATCAACAAACAGCTCTAAGTTAGCTCGATAAGGTTCGGCCAAAGGATTTTCTAAAATTTTGACAGTTTCTGTTTGAATATTATCTGTCATCTCATCAATCCGACCCAGATATTTACGCCGATCCTGCTTCTTACTGCCTCGCAAAAATAAATTTTTACGATCTTTTGCCTGACGAATAAAATATTCGTTAAGGGTTTCTACATCACGATTGAGTTCATCAAACTCCAGGACAGATTGATGGATTGTTTCTACATTACTAGAAATATAATAAAATCCCGCTGAGATGGTAGAAATCAAAAAAAGAGCATATCCACCCAGAAACCATAAAGTTTTATGTAAGACGCTTGTTTGCTTAGTGTGATTGGTCTGTAACATTGATCCAATTCTTCTTTTTAATAAGTACTAGACAAGGTAGGTTGGGGAATCGGAAACCGCTTGTTGCTAAAGAGTAACTCTTCAAATTCTTGCTTGGGCAAAGGACGACTAAATAGATAGCCTTGTACCTCATCACATTTATGTTCTACGAGAAAAGCTAGCTCAGTTTCTGTTTCTACTCCTTCAGCAACGACCTTTAAATTCAGTTGATGGGCCATATCAATAATTGTTTTGGTAATAATTGAATTAGTAGAATTTTGGTCAATATTGCGAATAAAGCAGCGATCAATTTTGAGAACATTAAAAGGAAATTGTTGTAAGTAACTTAGGGAAGAATAACCTGTGCCAAAATCATCAAGGGCAATTTGAATACCAAGTTTTTTGATTAATTGCAATTTTTGAATATTAAATTTGACATTTTCTACTAGAATTTGCTCAGTTAATTCTAGTTCTAAAAATTGTGAATCTAGACCTGAATTATTTAAGACTTGAGATAATTTTTGAAAAAGATTTAATTGGTTAAATTGTCGGGCAGATAAATTAATCGCAATTCTAATCGAAGTAAATCCTTTGTCATGCCATATTTTAGTTTGTCGACAGCCTTCTTTTAAGGCCCATTCACCAATAGCTTCAATTAAATTACTTTGTTCGGCAATAGTGATAAACTTCTCAGAAGAAACCATGCCTAAAACAGGATGATTCCAACGTAAAAGCGCCTCCATTCCAAAAATTTGGCCAGTTTGAAGATTTATCTTGGGTTGGTAGAAAAGCTCTAATTGTTTTTTTTCTATTGCAGAATTAAGTTCTTTTTTTAAGGAAAGATCATTGCTGACTGAGGTAGAATCAAAAGCCAATCCATTCGTATAAAATTGCGGTTTAATTCCTGATTGTTGGCTGACATATTGCATCGCCTTTTTTGCTTTTTCAACTAATCTATCGATCTCTGTTCCATCTAGGGGGTATAAAGAAATACCAATATTTGTAGTTAGGAAAACTTCTTGTCCATCAATGACAAAAGCCTTATTGAATAGATCGGCAATTGTTTGAGCAAAATTGCCAACTGTTTGTTTATCGTTGATATCGACGATTAAGATGGCAAATTCACTTTGATTTAACCAAACAATTGATAATTCGTACTGACAATTATTTTTGTATTCTGTGAGTTTTTCTGAGACCTGAGTAATTAAATAATTTACGCGATCGCTGCTTAAAGAGTTGTTGATTTTATAAAATTTATCAAACCCAACATAAACAATTCCCATTTCTGGTCTTGGTAATTCTGAGAGATTTACCGGAATTGATTCATTTTTTTCGGCACTAAGTTGGGTGTTGGCCTTGGCAAGTAAATGAGCAAATAAATCTTTTAAGGAAATTTCCTGGGAAAGACCTGTTAAATTATCTTGATAAACATAGGGCTCTTGAGTCGAAAATTGTTCAATAGCTTCTTGTAAAGAGTTTTGAATCGTTAGCTGCTCTTGATATTTCTTCAAGGCCATTTTGATCACAGCGTTCAATTCTGCTTTCTTGTAAGGCTTTAGTAAATAGCTATACCCCCCCGAAGAAACAGCTTCCTCTATAGTTTTGTCATCTGTATAAGCAGTTAGATAAATAATAGGAATATTATGATTTTCTCTTATTTTCGCTGCGGTTTCAATCCCGTTCATGTTGCCCTTGATGGCAATATCCATCAGGATTAAATCGGGTAATGAAGTTTCCACATATTCGATCGCAGCTCTGCCTGAAGGAACAATTTTTCCAACAGTATAACCACTCTTTTCTAATTGTCTTGCCAGACCTTTGGCAATTAAGAATTCATCTTCTACAATC
>JBCCYD010000136.1:0-13639 GCA_039190385.1 Cyanobacteria bacterium P01_F01_bin.143
AAATTTTGAGACACCTATTGTGTAAAAAAAACATTGTTTTGTTGATGTTTTTCAATATACAAAAGTGGTTAATTACTACTTTGTAAAAAGCCTACCCCTGTGAGGTACTAAGACGTGAGCCAACTATTGATTTTCAAACTGCATTTGCTGCAAAACTAAAAGGCGTAAAAGATATAGAGGTTTTGGCAATCTCCGCACGATAACAACGCATTCTCATTAGTCACGATCACAAGACAATGCCGTCAGAATTTGCCCAGTTTATTCTAAATAATCAAAGTTCAGGAGTGATTATCGTATCTAGAAAAGTACCCATCGAAAATATTATCGAAGAATTAATTTTGATTTGGGCTGTCTCAAGTGCAGAAGAATGGATAAACCGAATTGCCAAAATCCCTCTTTAATGGAGTAATAAAAAGTTTTCTTGGGTTATTTTCTACACGGGATCTCGTTTTTAGAATTAAGAGATTTTTAGATAAGTCGCGATCGCTATTCTGTAATGCGATCGCCAATATTTCACTACGATTACTATATTTACCTGCAAACTCATTTTGCTTACCGACAAAGCTAATAACTTTTGTCAACCCACAAGAAAATTAAAAATCTTACCGACTCACGTGTCAAAACATCGCTGGGGGCCTGGGGCGGGCGTAGCGCACCAGTGGGGGGTTTGGGGGGCTAGGGCGTGTTTTCAAACTATAACCAGATTAAAATGCTAGCTATCATAATCATCGCAGCATAATTAACCGCTAGTTTCTCGTATCTAGTAGCAATCCTCCTAAATTGTTTCAGTCGGTTGATGCACCGCTCGACAATGTTGCATTTACGGTATATTTTCCGACTAAAAGGACCATGGCGTGCTTCATTTGATAATCGCGGAATTGTCAATCTAATTCCTCTTTTCCGAAGATAACTTCTAATTCTGCGACCTGTGTAGCCTTTGTCTCCAACTAGTCTATCAGGACGTATTCTCGGTCTACCTCTCCCCAAACGCTTGACTGCTCCGGTTTCCATCAATTGTTCTAAAAAAATTGATTCACTACGTTGACCTGGAGTCAAAATGAAAGCTAGAGGTTTTCCTTTTCCTTCACAACGAAGGTGTATTTTACTACTAAATCCGCCCCGAGAACGACCCAGTTTTTCCTCTTCTGCGCCGTTCTTTTTCCCTCCTGCTGCATGTTGATGAGCCCGAATTACTGTTCCATCTACATAGTGTATTGTCCAGTCTAGCTCTCCTTTGTGGTCTGCGAGCGCTTGCAACTTTTTGAGAATTTCACCCCAAATTCCATTTTTTTGCCAACGGTAAAATCGAGTAGCAACACTACCCCATTTTCCATATCTTTCCGGGAGGTCTCGCCATGGAGCCCCAGTTCTTAATATCCAGAGAATGCCATTGATCATTGGACGATGGTCATTATTGGGCTTTCCCGTAGGTGGCTTTCGGGGTGGTAGCAATGGTTTTAAGTTATTCCATTGCTCATCACTTAATTCTCCTCGTTGCATTTACACTTATTAATTGACATCTCTTTTTAGTATACAACGAGTTTGAAAACACGCCCTAGGTCCCCCAATTGCATTTATGGCTTTGATTAGATAATTTTGAGACGAAAATTCTTAACCTTGAGTAAACCCTAGATAATTAGGAGAAACGCGATCGCTACTTCGTCTAATGAAAAAATTTTACTGCTGATAGAACTCTTTTCTTCATGATTGATTTTAATTATGGTCCCCAGAGCACGGAGCTGGGCAAGCGCAGATAAACGCAGATAAACACAGATAAAAAGACACGTGAATTTCAGAAAATACACTTTTAAAGATGTTTAACTAACAGTAACTAATGAGAAAATTATGCCTAATGGAAAAACCGCGATCGCTAATATTTCACTACTATTACTATATTTATCTGCAAACTCATTTTGCTTACCCACAAAGCTAATAACTTTTGTCAACCCACAAGAAAATTAAAAATTTTCCCGACTCATGTGTCAAAACATCGCTGGGGGCCTGGGGCGGGCGTAGCGCACCAGTGGGGGGTCTGGGGGGTTAATCCCCCAGTTAGCATTTATGGCTTTGATTAGATAATTTTGAGACGAAAATTATTAACCTTGAGTAAACCCTAAATAATTAGGAGAAACGAGATCGCAACCAAAATAATTTAGGAAGTTGCAATAGTAGCAGATTCTCCCTCTTCAGAAGTCGAGAAAAATCGCTCCGTAACCCAAGCCGTAAGAATATGAGAAAGTAATCCAACTGGCCCAGCAAACAAACAAAGAGCCAGAGAATGAAACGTCCAAACACCAGTCTTTTGACCTTGCCAATAAATCCAACGCCCAACAAACAAGTCAAGCACTAGAAAATGAACCCATCCCGTAGCAGCAATTCTCTCATCAGAGAAAAATCGAGCAATATCTGCTAACCCAGGATCAGCCAAAGCTTGTGCCGATTCTGCGGTAATTGTCCCCGCAAAAAAATAAATATATAAACCAGCTAAAGCAACAAATGGCAAAAAAGAATCCATTACCTTTTGAGTGATTCCCCATTTCGGCAAGAAAATCATCAAAAACCAGAACGGCAGAACAAAAACATTGGCAATATCGAATAACTGAGAAACTGACATGATAAATACAAATTGAATAAATTATTTAAAGTGAATTTTGTTATACAAAACTATTTTCACTATACAAAGAATCAATCAGTAAATTTTCCCAAGTTGACAGCTCTTGCTAAAAAATAAAGATAGAACGCGCGATCGCCTGTAAATCTTGGCAATATTCTTTTCAGTAACAAAAATACGATCTCCCCGAAAAAGTGATCACATTTTCTCAACACCAGGAATAAAAATCAAAGTTTAAGATCATAAACTAATGTTCATTAGTTCTTATTTCCCTCTCACTTGAGAGGTTCTTTTTTTTATAATGCAAAAAATCAGCGATCGCTTTAGACAAAAAACTACTATAAATATTTTTAGGAATAGTTGCTGTGGAAGAAATAGTCAGTCATTATTTTCGTTAGCGATCGCAAATTAAATAACTTCAAGAATTCTATCTATTTCAATCTCAGCTAAAGAATCCACCACCCAATTAGCACGTCTTTGTAATAGATGAAAAGGATAAGTATTGGCAATAGCAACGACTGGCATTTTTGCCCTTTTAGCCGCTTCAATTCCCGCTAAAGAATCCTCAATCACCAGACATTCATGAGATTGCAAGTTTAATGCCAAATTTTGCTGATTTAATTTGGTCACCGCTAGCAGATAACCATCAGGTTCGGGCTTACTAGTATTCACATCATCTGCCGTAACGATCACAGAAAAATATTGAGTTAAATTTGCCTTTTGCAATACCAATTCCGTTTGTTGCCACAAAGCCCCTGTAACCAAAGCGATAATTAATTCTTTATTTTGTAATTGGGTGATAAATTCAATGACATCAGGAAAAATCGGTAAAGTTTGTAATTGTTGAATCTTTGCTCTGTAAGCTGCTGCTTTAATTTCAATAAGATTCGATAAATATTCATCGGTAATAAATTGACCACTACGATAAAACAAATCTGTTAAGCAAGCGCGATCGCTTCTCCCAATAGATAAAGCATGTAGTTCTGCTGGCTCAAACTTTACCTTTTCGGCAATTAACATTTCGCTAATTAATTCTTGATGTATTGGTTCATCATTAATAATGACACCATTAAAATCAAATAAAATAGCTCTCAAAGTCATATGTATAAATCTATGAATTGAATTAGAACTTGGCTACACCAGGTTTCACAGCGCGAGTCACTTGATTTAGCAACCAAACATCATTTGTCCGTACTTGCTTAAACCCAGTAGCTCCCATCCAAGCATCGACGCTGGCTTTGGCATAATCTTTGATATAGGGCTCTTCAAAAATTTCAGTTAACCAAGATGTCTGACGGATAGTTTTTTGATTGCCATCTAGAATTAAAATTTGTCCCCCTCGAGTCAAGAGACGAAAACCTTCTTTGAGGATCGCTTGAGATATTCTTAGCGGTGTTTCATGAAATAACAAACTAGCAGTGATTAGATCAAACTGAGCATCAGCAAATTCTGTGGCTTCTGCCTGACTATGTAACCATTGGATATTGAGATTTTCTTGTTTTGCTTTCATCTCCGCGATCGCGAGCATATAGGGAGATAGATCCAAACCTGTAACTTTGGCATTAGGAAAAGCTTTTTGCAACATAATAGTTGTCGAACCAGTCCCGCAACCAAGATCTAAAATGTTTTGCGGTTTTCCTTTGATTGCCTCAATTAATTCCTGACGAATCCAAGTTTCATTGGGAGGCAAAGCATATTGGGTTATGGGATCATAGGTTACCGCTGCATCAGGAGTCAGATAACCGCCTTTGACCCCGTGGAAATTTTGGGAGCTGTAATACTTGGGATAAACTAAATTAGGATTAGATAAGCGATCGCATTCTTTTTGCCAATCAGTATTTTCGTAAAGTTCTTTTAGTGGTTTTTCGTCTATTAGTAATTGAAAGAGGGGTTGGAGGAATCTTTCCCAAATGGGATCTTGAGCGACTGCCATGTTTTTTATCGAGATTTTTAGTAATTAGCTTTCATTATTACTTACATATTCATTGACCATTAAGCATTAAACATTAAGCATTAAATATTAAGCATTAAACAATTGATAGTGATTAACTAGACAATCTTGAGTTTCGTTACTCTAGTTAGCCGATAGATCTGCGATCGCGTATTATCAGGATTTTTGCGACTATATTCCAGAATTGCGATCGCAGATAGAAATCATTTATTGAGTGATCACGCGCTAACAAAATTCCTTAACATTAGGGCTGTTTATCCAATATTCCTTGACGAATGGCATCATCTAATTCGTCTAATGTTTTAGCTTCCCCTTCATAAGACAAACATCCAGCAACTTCTTCTAATTTCGTCTCTGGAAAAGGTTTTTTTGATTTTAGTAAAATACCATCCCCTGTATTAATCGCTAGTAATTCTTGTCCAGCTTGCCAATGATGAGCATCCCGTAAAGCTTTGGGAATGATGACTTGACCTTTGCTCGATAGCTTGGTGAATTCCATAGATTGGGAAATTAAGATTGTGGAAAGAATTATAACATTGCAATATTTCTATTCAAGCTAGAGATCCGCGATCGCGCCGTATCAGGATTTATGCGATCGCGGATAGGAACAATTCTGTAGTGATCAACGTAGCAAAAATCAGTTCAATAGAGATCTTGCAAATGTTCACCAACAAATGTGAAGTATAGAATATAAATAACGCCCATTAGATATACAAAACTCTTCTATGCAAACGATAAAACTCAAATCTCATGTTGGCAATGACGGAATCTTACATTTGAATGTGCCAACAGATATTAAAAATGCCGAACTAGAAGTAGTAGTTACTTTAAGGAGTATCATTTCTACTTCGGATAACAGTAAAAAATCAGAATGGTCACCTGGATTTTTTGATAAAACAGCAGGCGCTTGGCAGGGAGAACCATTACAGAGAGAATCTCAAGGAGAATATGAAAATCGAGAGGAATTATTTTGATTTACTTGCTCGATACAAATACTTGTATTCAGTATCTAAATGGTCGTAATTCTTTAGTTGTTAACAAACTTAAATCTCACAAACCGAACGACATAGTACTTTGTGACATTGTGAAGTTAGAACTTTACTATGGTGCATATAAAAGTGAACGTAAAGATCAAAACCTTCAAGTGTTAAATGAGTTTTTTCAAGAATTTCATAGCTTATCTTTCGATGATCAAGCTGCTAAAAAAGCAGGAGAAATTAGAGCTAAACTTGCGGGGTTAGGAACTCCTATTGGGCCTTATGATCTTCAGATAGCAGCGATCGCGTTAGTTCATAATCTTATTTTAGTAACTCATAATATTGATGAATTTAGTCGAGTTGAAGGATTATCCTATGAAGATTGGGAAATTGTTTAAATTTTGCATATAAATTTTTAATATTGATAGTAATTAACTCGATGATGTTGAGTTTCGTTCATCTAGTTGCTCGATAGATCTGCGATCGCCTACATCAATAATTATTTAGTCCAGTAGGTTGGGTTGCACGGAGTAAAACCCAACAAACACAATTGATTTGTAATTTCATTAATCCTATTTAAGAATTTAAGCTTTTATAATTGGGAATGAAATCAAACAAGATTAATTAATGCAATATCGCCGTGCCAAATCTCCTGGTAGTAGTTACTTTTTTACGCTAGTTACTCATAATCGGAGACCAATTTTTTGCGAAGCAGACAATATCCAAATACTTAGAAATTCATTTCGCAAAGTCAAGCAAAACCACCCTTTTATTATTGATGCCATTGTGGTTTTACCAAATCATCTTCATTGTATCTGGACATTACCAAGGGAAGATGCAAATTTTTCAACTCGTTGGCGTTTAATTAAGAGTTACTTTAGTCATCGATGCCAGATTAAATATCCTGAAAAAATTTCAGCTTCTAGAAAAAGTAAAGGAGAAAAAGCTATTTGGCAAAGAAGATTTTGGGAGCATCTAATTCGTGATCAGCAAGATTTCGAGAATCATGTTGATTATATTCATTACAACCCCGTTCATCATGGGTTAGTTTTATCACCTAAAGATTGGCAATATTCAAGTTTTCATAAATATGTAAAAGATGGTGTTTATGATTATAATTGGGGAAGTTCGGAAGCACCAATTTTTAATAATTCCGTAGGAATGGAATAAGTAAGTTGGGTAGAGTAACGAAACCCAACATCATCAAATATTAGAATAGAAAAAGATCATCGAGTTAATTTCTATAAATATTAAAAATTCGCTTTCTATAATTCAATCAATAATATATCCTATTCATTGCCTTTGTTGGGTTTTACTCCGTGCAACCCAACCTACATATCTGAGATAGTACTAATTACATACTTCCTTCGTAAGGCTATCAAATACGTAACCTTGTTTACCTCGGTAGTTGATAGTATCCCATTCAATTCCGTTTTTTTAAATTGTTAACTCTGTACCGTTTGGCAGTGTTCCTATTATTTTCTTCCCATTTGGGGAATCCCGAACATTCAGTGGTGGGTCTGGATCATCAACTACTGTTATACATTTAAGACTTCTCGATGATGTCGTTTTTGAAAAAATCTTGTCCCAATTAGAAAGGAATGCTACTCCAAGAGCACTAAGACAAGACAAAACCGCAACAATAATTTTAGTTCTTTGATAACCAGATTGTGACATAAATTTAAGACTACAAATAATGTAGTTTTTGAATTTTACCCTTTTTAATAATTAAGAAAAATAGAAAAGACCTGTTAAAAATAACAAATCTCTTCTATTAGGTAAAATCATAATACGTCAGCTAATTAGCAATAGTTAAAAAATTATTACTTATTACTTATTACTCATTACTTAACCAAAGCTTCTCCTCTACGATAAAGCTCCCTCGCATAATCCGTCCAAGTACCCTGACCCCAATAACGGAAACAGCTAGTTTCCACCAAAAGAACATATAACAAAGCTTCCTGATATTCAGGAGTTTTAGTAACCGAAGGATCCTTCGCTACCAAAGCATCATATTTTTGATGGAACATAGCACTAAGCTGATTCATAGGTTCGAGGACATTTTCATATCCTTTGACCCAACTCAAATCATTAGTCCAAGAGGCTCCATCCATATGGAACTGATGATCGCTCGCCTTCAACTCCTCGATCGCCTGAGCCACTTTCTCAGGAGTTGCTGTTTTAGGCTCAACCTTATTCCAAATCTTATGCTGTCCCACTGCCTGACAAGTCGGATAATCCTCCTCTTTCACACCAGCAGCTCCTAACAATTCAATATATTCTGTGCCATTGAAACCAACAACTCCAGAATCATTCTTAATCTCAGACCAAACAGGTTGATAATCGCGGGCAAACTCATTCATCATCACGCCGCCATTTTCCCCATCAGCGATCTGGGAAACACAAGAAGGCACCGATAAATTACCAAGTTGCTGCTTACCTCTACCTTTCGCCTCATGGAAAGGCTGCATTTGCGCTACAAGTTTCGTATCAGAACCTTGAGTTTTAATCAAAGCTGTAATACTAATAGTTTCTCCCTTGCTATTAGTCGCAATTAAACGATTGGGTAAATATTTGTCATCATGCCACAACTCAGAACCATCTAAGCGTTCGACAGAATTTTCTTGGATTAATAACCAGCGATAACCACATTCTTTCAAAGCCTTGATATATTCATAGAGAGTATCAGGGTTATTAGGCAGATGCATTTCTGGAGGAGAAAAACCCTTAACTCTTTGCAGAGCTTCGTAACCAAAAACCGCGGCAAAATAATGTTGCCAAGCCTGAATCTGTAACTTGATATCGGGAATAGGCGTAGAAGGAACCACCGCATGGGACCACATAGTTCCCAACCATTCGACATAGGGCTGATATTGGGAATTACAAGTAATATTTTTTAGTTTGTCGAGAATATCATGGCGTCCCATCTGAGCTAGTCCCCAAAGGAGATTCCCAGAATAATCGAGCATAATCCGAGGATTACAACCATTGGCTACCAAATCAGGAATCCAATCAGCCATTCTTTCATAACACCAAGCAAAAACGCCTGCATTATGATTATCGCCTTCTCCTTGATGCTCCATCATATATTGCAGATTGGAGATCAACTCCCCATTGGCACCAGCAGGAATAGTAGGTTGGTGCATGTGAAGAGCACAAGCAAATCCTGATTTAATCTGATCTATATTAAGATTACTTTGAGATAGAAATACGGGCTTATCATGGTTAACTATTTGGGCAATCTCTGCTTCGTAACCACAAATATTGGGGAGTCCCGATCGCGTTTCTGTTAATCTATTCTCAGATGGCACTGCTGCTATCATAAGGCTTAATTTTATTGTTTCTACTAATGTATCAGTTCGAATAATATACAACAGCTTTAGGGAATGAGCTTAATTTTTACCTAAATCATTATTTAGCAATATTCCGTTGCAATCGCTAGTCAATTGTTCATCAAATAATTTATGATTCTTGTTCCTAATCCAAAATGCTAGAACCAATCATCATTGCCCAAGAAGTCGAGAAATGGTACGACAATAACTTTCATGTTCTCAAAGGTGTAACGCTTCAAGTTTACAAAAAAGAAGTTGTCGTTATTATGGGGCCTTCTGGTTCGGGAAAATCAACTTTTATTAGAACTTTCAATGCTCTCGAACCTTATCAAAAAGGGAGCATTACTATCGATGGAATCAAGTTATCCGATGATCTGAGGAATATAGACACAATTCGCCGCGAAGTGGGCATGGTCTTCCAACAATTTAATTTATTTCCCCATTTGAGTGTCCTGCAAAATGTTACCCTAGCTCCGATTTGGGTGAGGAAAAAATCGAAGCTAAAAGCTGAAGAAATTGCCCTGCAATTATTAGAAAAAGTGGGAATATTGGAGCAAGCCCATAAGTTCCCTGGTCAATTGTCTGGGGGACAACAACAAAGAGTCGCGATCGCGCGAGCTCTAGCGATGCAACCGAAAATCATGTTATTTGATGAACCAACATCCGCCCTTGATCCAGAAATGGTCCGGGAAGTTTTAGATACCATGCGCAATCTAGCTGACTCGGGAATGACAATGGTCTGTGTCACCCATGAAGTCGGCTTTGCCAGAGAAGTGGCTGATCGAGTAGTGTTTATGGACGAAGGCATGATCGTCGAAATTGCAACTCCCGATGAGTTTTTTAATAATCCTCAATCAGAGAGAACCAAACAGTTTTTATCGCAAATTCTTTGACATCAATAAAATCCCGTAGGGGCGAACGGCCGTTCGCCCCTACCTATTCAAATGTTTTGCTAAAAATAGTTCTACTTCCTTAGCTGTTGGCTGGGCAGCGATCGCACCAGGCTTGGTTATGGTCAATCCGCCTACGGCACAGGCATAGGTGACAATCTTGTCTGCAATCTCGCGATCGCTTAAAGCACTAATGCCATAATGACATAATTGATGGATAAAACCGGCCAAGAAAGCATCCCCTGCACCAATGGGATCAATACTGTTGAGAGCAAATGGTTTAACTCGACCTTCGTTATCACTCAAGCAATAACTAACGGCTCCCTCTCCATCACTCACCAAAACACCTTCTACCGAACCTAAAAGATAGGAGATCGCGCCCGCATCAGTTTTGCCAAATAACCATTGGGCTTCCTCTTTGGTCAATTTCACAAAATCAACATATTGCCATAATTTAGCAATCAAAGATTGGGCCTCGGCTTCATTATTCCAAAACATGGGACGCCGATTGATATCGAGCACTATTTTGATATGATATTTTTCGGCTAATTCTAAAGCACGAAATACTGCTTGTCTGGTTTGACTATAGGCTAATTCTAAAGTTCCAATAACCAAATATTCGGCATCTAAAAATAAATTTTCTTGCAGGTTTTGTGCCTGAAGATAGGCATCAGCAAAAGCCCCCGGTTGCGAACTGCTAAAGCCAGCAAAATCGCGATCGCCATTAGGCTGCCGTAAAACATATACTTGTCTGGTTGGGAACTTCGAGTTGCGCTGAATACCTGAAATATTAACCCCGACCTGTTGCAAAATTTGTATTAGGGATTCTCCTAAAGAATCTTCACCAATACAACCAATGAATGCCGAGTTGGTACCTAATTTTACTAGGGCACAAGCCGTATTAGCTGGTGCGCCACCGGGATAAGCTGTCCAAGATTTTACTTGATTTAGAGATTGCCCCAAGTCATCAGCCAGACAATCAAATAAAATTTCCCCCAGACAAATAACCCGATTGGGATGAGCGATCGCTGTACTTTTCAATCTTGTTCCCTCAACACGAACAAATCTTGTTTCCTCATTTCTCAGATTACCGCTTGCTGGGTATTCAAAATCACAAAAGGCAAAAAAAATTTGCCTTATTAAATAATTAAATTTAAATTAACGAGATTATTTTAAATTTCACCACGAATATCTTCAACAATGCCATCTCGAAGGACGACTTCTACATTAAGTTTTTTTACTAAACTATCGCCTTTTTCAATTCTAAAGAAACTCTCCATCTGTGCTTGTACAACTTCTTGGTCTAATTCCAATAATTGTACTTGTTGAAGTTGTTGGAGAAGCTGATTTTTCTTATTAAGTAACTCTCCCTTTTTCTGATTAACTTGGGATTGGATACTTTCAACTTGTTTTGTTACCTGAGCGGCAGCAGGATCAGCAGCTTTTTTCTTCAGCTCTTCAATAGTCCTTTTGCCTTGCATTTCCAATTGTTGGATTTGCTTGTCTAATTGAGCGATTTGATTTTGCAATTGCTGTTGTACTTCCTCTTTCCAGCGAGCAGTCACAATAGCTTTAACGGTAATCGGCCGTTTCATCATTAAACTAGAAGTTACCACTTCCATAGATATATATAGCTCCTAATATTGTCGTTAGCTGGTTTGTTTTATTTAGGTTAAAGGGTAGCACCAAATATCAGTTAGTGACTTTGAACTACTAACTTTCTTTAGGAACGAAACCAGCCCTAGAATATACCGCGACCCATAAAGGCAGAAGGAAAATACAACACAAAAATTAATACTATAAAAGTCATACATGCAAGATTCATGATTTAAACAAAAAAAATATGTGCAAGAACTTGCTATTAACCAATTTTGTGATGGATATAAAAGTTATTATTGATGCACAATGATTTTATTATTGATGCACAATGATTTCATGAGGCAATTTTATGGATACTTTTAATTTGGCTTAGTCTTGCCGCAAAAAGTAAAACTGCTTGAATATCCTCTGATTCTAAATCATCATAATCTATCAATATTTCTTCTGTTGTCATTCCTGAACTGAGCAATTCTAAAATAAATTCAACAGGATATCTTAATCCTCTAACACAAGGTTTTCCATGACAAATATTTAAATCATAAGTTATTCTTTCTAACAGCTGGTTGTCCATAATTTACTTATATATGTAATCAGTTTTGTTAATTAGTATAACTATAAATCGCGAATATTATCTCCTTCGCCACCAAATAATTCCCGCGATCGCAAAACCCAATAAAGGCATAATTCTAATTGCCATCCAACTAATAATTCCTGCCTGAAGAGGAGATAAATTAATGCGACGATTCGTTTGCTCTCTAGGGCGAATTGAAAGTATTTGTTCATCTTCTCCTGTCAGCCAATCAATGGAATTGAGAAAAATATCACCATTTAATTGTTGTTGAAACCAACCATTACTAGCAAAGGTGCCACTGCCAAAAACAACCATCTTAGAATCAGACTCTGATAGCTGACGTGTTAGCGCGATCGCAATATTTAACGGGCCAGGAATATCTTCTTGCTCATTAAAGGTAATTTCTTCGGCTGCCAAATTATTTTCTGCCCAGGTATTTTCACTACTAATCACAAACGGAACTGCCGTAATATTCTCCTTGGGGACAATTTCCACAGGACGAGATTCAGGGAAAATAGCCAGACCATTACCAAAATTATTAGTGATAGGATGATCTCCATAATTCGTAATTACAGCTACTCCATAACCAAATTGCACAATAGATTGCTGACTAGAAAAATCAATAATTAAACGATTATCTAATTTAATGCCATAGCTATCTAAAATTGGCCCTAAGCCCGCATTATTATTGGGAAGGAGCATTAACAAAAGATTGCCGCCATTATTCAGATAATTTTGGATCGCCGTAATTTCTTGAGGAAATAAATTTCTTAAAGGCTTGGCGATCGCGATTAAATCTGCATTGTCAGGAATCTGTGTACTCGTTACCAGATTTAGAGGTGCCACGACATAACCTCGATCTTCTAACTGCGCAATTGCCTGAGTAAATCCTCCTTCAACCTGGGTAAATTCTGGTTCTCCATGTCCTTGTAACCAATAAACATAGGGAGTCGTTTCCCGGTTGAGATTCGCGATCGCATTAGTTAATTGAATCTCCGAAAGACTTTGCCCTTGCGTTTTATTAATAATGGCAACTAATTTTCTTTGCTCCTCACTTTCTAAATAGACTTCAGCAAAACCTCTAGGAGATTGAACTCTAAATTGTTGAGCTAAGCCAATTTCAATTTCAGGATCTACAATTTCAAACTGAAAATCATCACTGTAATTACTATAATTCTCTAATAAGGTAATGATTTCTAAATCAATATTGCGATCAAAGATCCAAACCTTTAGGGGTTGCTCTAAATTTTGAACTATTTCTTGAGACTGAGGAGCTAGGGTAAAAAGTTTATTTTCTGTTAAATCAAAACGCCAGTTGTAGCCATTAACAATAAAATTAATTAACCCCACAATTACGAGAACTGCTACGGTACTAATGACAGTGTTGAGGCTGGCAACTGTAGCAGGATTTTGCCAAAATTTTTGTTGTTTTTTACTGACTAAGCTGAAATAAAAAAATGCGATCGCAATTCCGATGATGATTAATAAGATGGGAAGCCCCAGCCAAGCTGAGGTTATCACACCCAAAGTTATTCCTGCTATCACTAAGATCAATGCAAATAAATAGATTATATTTTTTATCATATAAATCTTAATTTTGAAAGGAGAAAAGCGCCGAGAACATAAATCAGCACTAATATATCAGAATTTTTACTGAACTAAGAAGGCAATTAGAAAAATTAACTAAGTAATTTTTCTAATTGACTAA
>JBCCYD010000137.1:0-13636 GCA_039190385.1 Cyanobacteria bacterium P01_F01_bin.143
AATCTATCCGAAAACCGCGTGTTCGACTGATCATTGCTCCGTTCCCTGACCGACAAAAGAATCAAGAGGATTTCTTCTTTTCGCCAAATTCTCAAATCCCCTTGACAACTGCTATTTCAGCTTAAGTTGTCACCAATGGTCTAATCAAAGAATTTGAACCCAAGTTTTTAATAATTCTCCGAGCTGCTGCGATCAGTCAAAGCCTGGCGCTACGCGAGAGGTTCACTCGTTCCTCGCGATCGCGAAGATCGCAATTTAAAATAAATTCGTTGATATGCTTGAATCTGGTATTACAGTATCACAAGGCTTCAATTCTAACCATACCACCTTCAATGGTATCCAGGGCTACCTCATACTTTTGCAGGGTTGCCTCACGTCGTAAATTTACAACTACTTGCATCATGAATTTTGCTTTAGACTCCGTGCTCCAAAGTGATCGACTGCACGGTATCCAATCCGAATGACCCAAGGTTGTGCATTGGGATGTCGATCAAATAGTCTGTTAGTTGCGGACACAAGATCCTTATTGACTTCAAAATCACCTGTTTCGATATCGATCGCCACAATCTTACCTTCATTACCCACTTCGACTTGCTGCCGAATACCAGAATCATAAAGTTTTTGCCCTCGCTCGGCCAACTCTTCTTTGGGATAACGCCGTTGGCGAACTGACATAGAAATTGCCTCAACTCAGTATTTTGTCTTGACTATACTCACTCATCCTAGCATCTTGTCTCACAGATATCTGTGTGAAAATGAGTGTAAATACAAGCTTTTAAAGAATTATTCGAGCTACTGCGATCGCGCATGACAAGAGTGAGGATTCATTTTTCCTCCTCTGCTTTTGAAAAGTACACAATTAATTACTTAACTCCCAAACTTCGTAAAATTTCCCTCACTGGTAATTTTTGGTGATTTTTTTCGATAATTTTAGCCACCATTCTTTTCGGAATATATTTGGATGTTGCGAAAGTTCTTCCTTTTCCTGGTTCTGATTTTTGCCAGTGAAACCAATATTGTTTGTATTGCTTATTTCCCCGTTTTACCAATCTTTCTTCGATGAATCCTGTACCTTTTCCCTTAGCTCGTCTTTTTGCAGGTGTGGATTCTAGATTGTTGTTAAACACCAGTGAATATCCCACCTCTAACTCCTTATTTTCTGTAGGTGTGTAAGCTGATTTCTCCCCAGACACCCGCATAGATTTATCCTCAGACCTATCCCCCGCAGCTTTTTTAGATTGTCTTTTTGCAGGTGCGTGCTCTGAATCTGCGCGATACACCTGCATATTCTCACGCTCTAAGTCCTCATTATGTACAGGTGTATGATCTGATTTGTCTCTACGCACCCGCATAAATTCGGCCTCAGCTTCATACCCCATAGCCAAAGCTAATTCCGCTAGAGAAACCTCAAGAATCTTAGCTATTTTGAGAAAATTGCCCAACTTAGGTTCCGCTTGCTTTAATTCATACCTAGAGATTGCTAATCTAGTCAGTCCAACAGCTTGGGCCAATGATTCTTGGGTGTAACCCCTAGCTTCTCTTAGTTCTTTAAAGGTTAAAATTTGTTTGTTCACTATAGCAATAATATGTTTTTACTGTATACAGTATAGTATATTTTGGGAAAAATTGCAAAGTTCTTAACTTAATATATTAAGACCTCGTAATCAGCCGAAGGTGGCCTCGCAAAACGAGACACTGCGCGATCGCTAAGTGTAATCTTAAGATAAGAGAAAAACAAATTCGTCTTTAACTTGGATGAAGACAGGATAGATAACGATTGTCTATCGTTGTCTCATTAAATCAAGAGATTAAAAAGAAATATTGATAACCATTAAAAAAAGTAACTATTCTCCCCAATAACATCCAAAGGTATGTAACAAATGACTTTTACGATGGTAATCGCGAGTCAGAATACAATACATTTATACTAATAAATCGATTTCTCGTACCTTATCCTGACTACCTTCGGGGTGTGGGTCGCGTTATCCTTTAGGGCATTTCTTGCTCCTTAAATTCTATGGTTCATATCAAGCGTGTTGAATTATCTCACTTTAAATCCTTTGGTGGAACGACAAAAATTCCTATACTACCTGGCTTTACCGTAGTTTCAGGCCCTAATGGTTCAGGAAAATCTAATATCCTAGATGCACTGTTATTTTGCCTTGGTTTAGCCAGTTCTAAAGGAATGCGAGCCGATCGCCTACCCGATTTGGTTAACCATAAACAAAAGACCAATGGCAAAGCGGCAGAAACAATTGTTTCGGTCACTTTTGATTTATCTGATTGGGAAGGATTTGGGGAAGAGGAGGAGATTGGGAGATTGGGGGATGGGGAGACTGAGAGACTGGGAGATGAGGAGAACGGCAATCGCAAATTGTTGAAATTTGATCTTGTAAATGGGACTTCTCAGATTGAGGAAAGCGATCAAGAAACTCAGGAAGCAAAACCAAAAGAATGGAAGGTCACCAGAAGATTACGAGTTAGTAAGAAGGGTAGTTATTCTTCAACTTTCTATAGCGATGGCGAAGTTTGTACGGCGACGCAGATCCATGAAAAGCTAGAGAAATTGCGGATTTATCCTGAAGGCTATAACGTTGTGCTGCAAGGAGACGTGACGCGGATTATTAGTATGAATTCGCGAGAAAGAAGGGAGATTATCGACGAATTAGCAGGGGTTGCAGCTTTCGATCGCAAAATTGATCAAACTCGGAAAACCCTAGATAAAGTACGAGAAAGAGAAGAACATCATCATATTATTGAACAAGAATTAATCAGTGCCCGCGATCGCCTAGCTGCCGATCGCGTAAAAGCCGAGAAATATCGCAAACTCAAAGAACAAGTCCAGGAAAAGAAACAGCAAGAAATTGTTTTATTTTGGCGTAGCTTAGTTCAACAACGAGATGAGTTGCAAACAGCTATTAATAAAGGCAATGAGAAAATTGCTTCCTTAACTGAAATACTGACCAAGCTCGATAACAATATTCAAGAAAACAGTAAAAATCTCTCAGAATTAAACTCTCAAGTCAAAGCTTTAGGGGAAGATCAACAATTATCAGTTGCTTCAGAATTAGCAACCCAAAAAGCTAAACGACATCAATTGCAACAGCGGCAGGAAGAATTAACCGAGACAATAAAACAGAAAAAATTATTACTAGAAAAAACACAACAAAATCTCCAACAATATCAAGAAGAACTAGCAGAAGCAACTGATAATAAAGAAATTTTAGAGCGCAAAACAGTTCCCCAGTTATCTCAACAATATCAACAAGCAAAAAATCTTTTAAAAGAAAGACGAGAAATTGCTGATGCGATCGCGGAAGCTAGTGAAGCCTGGGTACAAGAACAAGCAAGTCTAACTCGCGAAATTTCAACTCTGCAAAATAATCTCAATCCTCAACGGACAGAGCAAGCAACTTTTACCGAAAGATTGTCCCAATTATCAAGCAAGATTCAAGAAGAGACAGAGTCTTTGTCGAATATTGAGACAGAATTAATTAATAAACAGGCAACTCAGGAATC
Organism: Cyanobacteria bacterium P01_F01_bin.143; assembly: GCA_039190385.1. GTDB lineage: Bacteria > Cyanobacteriota > Cyanobacteriia > Cyanobacteriales > Xenococcaceae > Xenococcus. The sequence goes on from JBCCYD010000137.1 coordinate 3,520, forward strand.
TTTGGCAAAAGAAGTAATTGATGCCGAGGAAAATATTAAGGCGATCGCGAATCAGTTAGCAACTTTAGAAAGCGATCGCAATTTACAACGGGAAACCCAACAAAGATTATTAGTTGAACAACGCAATAAACAACGAGAATTAGATAAATTAGAAGCCAGGAAAACAGCTCAACAGGAAGCCCAGGGAACCTATGCGAGTAAAATAATTCTCAATGCAAACATGCCAGGAGTACATGGTTTAGTGGTGCAATTGGGACAGGTTGACAAGCAATATCAACTAGCATTAGAAACTGCCGCCGGAAGTAGATTGGGATATATAGTTGTTGAGAGCGATCGCGTTGGGGCTGAAGGAATTGACTTATTAAAAAGACAAAAGGCGGGCAGGGCAACTTTTTTACCTCTGAATAAGATTAAAGCACCCCATCAAGCGAATCTAGCGACAATGCGTTTTGGTCGAGGATTTATCGATTTAGCGGTAAATTTGGTAGATTGTGAATCTCAATATCGCAAGATATTTGCCTATGTTTTTGGGCAAACAGTGGTTTTTGATACTTTAGATAATGCCCGTTCTTTATTGGGTAAACATCGTATTGTTACCTTAGAAGGGGATATTTTAGAAATTAGTGGGGCGATGTCGGGAGGGAGTAAATCTGCTCGTTCTAGCTTACGTTTTGGTAAGGTTGCCACGAATGAATCTCGTGAAGTCGATGCTTTGAAAGTTAGGTTGTCGGAAATAGAATCTGTTTTAACCAATAATGATCTGAAAATATCGCAGCAATCAATTCAGATCAAAAAATTAGGTGAAAGTTTAACCGAAGCAAAACAATTTCATCGAGAAAAGCAATTGATTTTGCAACAAATAGAGAAAGAGATTAAACAATTAACTGTGCAACAAGAACAGTTGAGTAAGCAAGTAGCAAGTCATCGTCAAGAAAGAGAGCAGATAGAGTCGCGATCGCAATTTATTTCTCAGACAATTCCCGAACAAGAAACCAAATTACAACAACTTCAGCAAAGGCTTAATGAATTAGAATCTTCCCACGATCAAAGTGAATGGCAACAAGTTCAAGCTGCAATCAGAAATCAAGAACAAGATATGCAAACGAAAGAAGAGCAATTTCGTCGGGGAGAAATTCAGCTTAAAGATTTTATCAATCAAGAACAAAGGCTGAGTGAAAAAACTTTGGAGGCTCAACAGCAAATAGCGGGTTTGCAAGAAGAGCAGTTGGCAATGACTAATCAACAAGAAAGCATTGATAATCAACTTAAAGAATTAGCGATCGCGATCGCAGAATTGGAGACTCAATTACAGCAGTTGAATGAGAAATTAGGTGCTACGAAACAGGAACGCGATCGTATTGAAAATGAACTCAAAAATCTACAAACTCAACAGCAACAAAAATCTTGGCAAAAAGAAAAGTTACAAACTACTCAAGAAGAAAGAAATAACAAGTTAAGTAATTTACAACAACAAATTACAGAAAGAGAAGCCGAATTGATAGGAGAAGAGGAAATTCAATCTCCTGTTATTGATACTCAAGAATCTCCTGGAATTACTAATAATATTGCTGAAGAATCAACTATCGCCAATCAAGCAAATAATAGAGAAAATCTTTGGAACGAACTTTATCAAAAACTCTTTGCGACTAAAAATGGGGAAGAATCACCTGTAATTACCCATGCTATTTTGCAGGAGAAACTTGAGCAATTACAAAAACAAATTCGCAATGGAGAAAAAAGATTAGAAGCAATGGAGCCAGTAAATATGTTGGCACTAGAAGAATATGAAAAAACCGAAGCTAGATTACAAGAGTTATCAGAAAAGTTAAATACGATCGCCGCAGAAAGAACTGAATTATTACTTCGGGTTGAGAAGTTTACTACTTTGCGTTTTCGGGCATTTAAGGAAGCTTATGATGCTGTTGATGAGAATTTTCAGACTATTTTTGCGGAATTATCGGAAGGAGATGGACATTTACAATTAGAAGATCCTGATGATCCTTTTAATGGTGGTTTATTATTGGTTGCTCATCCGAAAGGGAAGCCTGTACAAAGGTTAAGTTCGATGTCTGGGGGAGAAAAGTCTTTGACTGCTTTAAGCTTTATTTTTTCCTTGCAAAAATATCGTCCTTCACCTTTTTATGCTTTTGATGAGGTGGATATGTTTCTTGATGGAGCTAATGTGGAAAAGTTGTCGAGAATGGTTAAGAAGCAGGCGAAAGAAGCACAATTTATTGTTGTTAGTTTACGTCGTCCGATGATTGAAGCTTCGGAGAGAACGATCGGGGTAACTCAGGCGAGAGGTGCACATACGCAAGTATTGGGTATTAAGTTGTAATTTACATTAGCATTGCACTAAAAGACTAGCTGCGCGTCGCTCACCCTAATATAAATAGACTTGTTGCACAAATTATCGATTAGAATATTATCCCCAGAACATAGGTAGTAACGTTATTTTTGGGATCTTTAACGGTTTTGAGATTGTTGTTGAGGTCATAAGTATATTTAGTGGAATATCCTTTGGCATCGATGCTTTCGATCAGGCGATCATGCTCATCGTAGAAGTTTTTAGTAATTCGATCTCCCGGTTCGATAGTTTCAATCAGATTATCATTGCCATCATATTCAAATTGAGTTACATTGGCGATCTCATTTTTTGTTTCTTTTGGATAATTATTTAATGTTTTCTTGAACTATATTTTCTGAGATTTCTAATTTTTGAGCAATTTGTTCGATACTTAAGCCTAATTCTTGTAATAAAGGAATCATCGTTAGTTTGTGTTGTTCAATTCCTCGTTCAATTCCTTGTTCAATTCCTTCTTCTTTACCCTCTTGGTAAACTCTGGTTTGTTTGATTTCTTCTAAATTCAACATCCTTTCTATCTCCTCATAACTTAGTTTCGGGAATTTATAAATGATTATGGTTTCAATTAATTCTTGTATTTGTTTTTGGTTGATACTATTTTTAAAGTCTTGTTTTGTTCTTTTAATGAGATTTTTGGCTAATTCTCCTGATTTGCGCTTTGACTCTACTATCAATTTTAGTATACCGATTCCTATTTCCAATGGCTCTTGTTCTGAGAGTTCGTCGAGATATATTCTCTGTAATCTTTGTTCTGCTATTTCTCGATATCTTGTCGGAATCTCTACATCATTACTTTCGCGGTTGAAAATTACAATAGCAAACCATTCAGGATTTATTGGCTTATATTGACTGAAATAAAGGAAAATACTGGGAAACAGGCGATCATAAAAGTCTGCTTCTTCATAAAATTGTACTTCTACGAAGTAAAGCGGTAACTCACTACATTGTTCTTTCGTGTCAAATAAACCATCTAGTCGAAAGGCGCGCTGTTTGATTTCTGGAGCGATAAATTCATAGGCAGTAATGTCAATCTCTGACTTTTCGATTAGTTGAAAGAATATCCAGGGAAATTCTTGGAATAGTTGATAGAACAGCGTATCTGTCTTCACTCTTTAACTAAAATATTGAGCTGTTTTCGATAGTATTGCTCAGTTTACTTCAAGATCGCTCTTTCTTGTTGCAAAAATTAATTATGTTAGGTTGTGCTCTTTGATTATGCTTGCGTTTTCTTCTAAAGATCGCGGTTGTCGTAGAACAGATAAGTTTTTCGTTCTAATTCATCTGTAGTTTGAATTACATTGCTGACAAGATCATATTCGGTAATGAATTTGTCGTTATAGGCATTGATTCTGGTTATTTCTCGATCTAGTTCATCGTATTCATATTCAGTACGATTATTTTCTGGATCGATGATTGCGGTGAGATTATCGACTTCATTATATTCATATTTAGTGATGTTACCCTCAGCATCTTTCTCTTTGATTAAGCGATCGCGTGCAATATTGGTTTCATCTTGTCAAACTCAGGTGTTATGGAAAAAAAGAATAGCTTGCCGATACGTTGCATCCATCAGTGGCAATTAAGACAATAGTATAATCTCCGCGATCGCCATCACCTGGGACAGCCTGGAGATCAGCTGTGCCATTGCCATTGTCAGTGAGGGTCACAAAATCTTGTAACCCAAAATCACCTATCTTCCCTCTAATCTCAGCCTAAGAGCACAAATTTTCGGAAAAATTAGTTAACTACTTACAGAGCTATTAAGCTTTTATCCTATTTGGTCATCAGCAAGAATGGCTTTTAAGATTTCGACATTAAGCTCGGAGGGAAGTTTGCGGACTCCTGGAGCAAGATGGGTGTTGAGCAAATCATTCGGATGGGCTTGTCTATCGAGATGCTCTCCATCTAGGGATAGGGTAGCGGTGAAGTTATCTCCAATGAATTTGGTAGTATTATTTTGAGTTTGGACGTTATTGTCAAATCCTACATATCCTTCGATAAATCCATAGAGGTGAGCGAGTTCGTGGAGAACTGTTGTTAGGAGATCGTATTTGCCATTGGCTTCTGATTCGGGATTTGCGAGGAAATAACTGTCTGAATTTTGGTTGATGAATTCATTGTTATCTAATGGTGTTTCATCAATGAACCAACCGACACCATTGGCATCGCGATCGATGCGGATTATTCCTGTATTGGGTTTTCCAGAGGAATCGAAACCTGTTATGGTTGCTTCTGCTAGTTGTCCTGTCGGTAGATCAGTAATTTGGAAGTTGATGTCTAGTTGTGTTTCTGGTTGAAGTAATTCTGACCAGATATTGGTTGCGCTATTATTGAGTTCGTTAACTATTTCAGAGGTTGAATTATGACTGCCAAAGAATTGCTCAGAAGGTACGCTGCTGGCGAAAGAGATTTCACTGGGGTCGATTTGTCCGAAGCTAGATTGTCCTTTGCCAATCTTAGAAACATTATTCTCAAAGATGCCTATCTCGGCTACGTGGTCATGGATGATGCCGATCTCAGCTTTGCGGATCTTAGTGGGGCTAACATGGAGGGAATCAGTCTTGGAGAATCCATTTTGCAGGGAGCCAACTTGACTGGTGCTATTTTGATTGATGCTGTGTTCGGTCAAACTTATTTCGGGGATGCCAACCTCAGCTATGCTGACTTGACTGGGGCTGATTTGACTGAATCCACTTTCTTTAATGTCAATCTTAGTCATGCCGATTTGACTGCTGCTACTGGATTCTATATCGGAAGATTCGAAGGGGCTATCTTCGATGAAACTATTATGCCTGACGGCAGTATCAGAAGCAGCTAAAAGAGATGATGTTGCAATATTGTCGTTAATCCAATTTAAAATTTCTGTAAGAGGTCTTTGTTCAATTACATCTTGAAGCCCGCTCGAAAGATTAGACAAGAAATCATAATTGTTAAAAGGCTGACTTTGCAGACTATCTTCTAGCTCTCGGACTGGGATTACGTAATCTCTCCAATCTGTCGGTTGAACATCAGTATCTTTAGCCGGATCAATATTAGGTAGCTCTACAGCAAAAGCAATTGTATTTTCGTCAACATCTGATATGGTTTGACCGGGTTTGTCCAAGACTATAATAACTTTCCAAATTTTTTCGGGAACATTAATCAAAAATCCATCTTGACTAATGATATCGGCTTTACTTCCTCTCCCCCCTGCAACAATGTAAAGTTCTCGACCTTTTGTCGCTAAACTACGTTCAAAATCTTCGGCTCCTTTCCACCATGAAGATAGCTCATTATTCAGTAGATTTTGAGGAATAATATTAGATGTTAAGAAAGTTGCATAATCATCTTTTCTGGTTCTTCTTCTTTCTCCAGAAGGAGCTAAATGACCTTTATCATATTTTCCATCTCCATTAGTATCCAACGTTTCTTGTTTGATATCTTTTGATTGCACCCTTTCCCATTGAACTGGCAGAGCATGATCTTCGTCAAAAGTGCTTCTTTCAAAATTACCTATCCATGAACTATTTAGTTGCCAACTTACCCAATTAGGGTTTTTCGTCAAATTGTTATACGAAAGCGTATATTGAGGTCTTTCAATCAGATAATTATCTGTGTAAGCATCATTAAGATTGTCATTTTCTACTTCACTTAAATCAGTGTTGAATAGTTTGCGACCTTCAGTGGGATTTCCAAACAGTAAATGCTGACTTTGGAAGAATACATCATCAATATAAACTTCATCAAGCGGGGCTATATCAGAATCCAACTCAAATTTGAGAGTTGCATTTTTCCCTCGTAATTGATCAGGAATATCTAAATGAAAAGTTTCAAAACCGACATTTCCATAGGCTACTTGATTTTCACTAAATCCTGGAATAGTATGACTGTAGCCAAAATTCAATTCAACTCCCGATCTTCTTTCTGCTGTTCTTGGAGATGAAATAGTTTGTTTGATAATTACACGAGAGCTTAGAGGATAATCTATTTTAGTTGTAGTATCAGTCAAGGTTATATCCAACTTCGGTGGATCTTCAGATAAAGGAAGCTCCGCTAACCCTGGTACATGAAGATTAAAGCGTAATGTTCCAGTGTCAGGAACTACAAAGCGGTTATGAATAAGACTTTGACCAGCATCTATTCTTAAAGCATAATTCGGTTCATAATTAGGGCTATCTGGGTCAATTCCTAGACTATCCAAATAGCTTGCACTACTAGCAATAGGAGTCCCATCAGTTTCATATCCTACAATTCCGACTTCTTTAAGTGAATCAATATCCTTCCAATCAACTAAATTTTCTGTTTTAGCCGCATTATTATTACCATTTGGGTCTTGATGGAAAGACCAACCAGGAATCGCAGTCGAACCAAGAAGAGGTGAATTATTCCGAAAAGCAGAACTGGAAGTCGATGGAGGATCAAGACTAGGAGGAGTTTCAAAGGTAGCATCGAAATTACCATTAAACAGAGTAGGAACAGCAAAATCTCCTCGCATTCTTGCTTCAAGAGTATTATCAAAACTCAACGGAACTCGCTCAACCAAACTTTGAGGACGCTTATCTTTTCCTCCACCTAAAACAGAATAGAACCAACCCTCTCCAATACCTTCGGTTGAAGTGGTACTAGAATACCAAGGGATAATATTAGACTCAAAAGAAGCTCCAATCAAACTTTCTAAATCAATATCTCCTAACTGATCATAAATTCCCTGTTCTTCTGGAGGCTGAATAACAGAGCTATTCTCAGAAGGATAACCTTGCTCAATACGAACATTGTCTAAGGCTAAATCGACTGTTCCTGCATACCAAGCAAACGCCCTTCCATGGGGATTATCCCAGAAAAAATCAGGGTCAGTTGGTCTAAATCCAGGTCGCCCTTCTAGTGATACTGGTAAATCAGGCTGGCCTAAAAGTTGAAATGCTTCATTTCTGGGGAAGTTTAATCCAGCAGGTTGAGGAAATTTCTCTTGTTCTGCTAATGGCAAATTAGGAATATCTCTACCATTGGGAGTTTTAGGTATAAGCGAAAAAGACGGATCGGTTAATTCTTGATAATAGTTGTCTGCAAAGGTAACATTTTCCCAAATCTGTATTTTTGGCTCACGAAAATCACGATACAAGCTCAGAGATGGCTGATCAAAATCATGAGGATCAATAGTAGTCATCTGTAAATCGCGAATCTCTTTCCCATCAACTTTGATAGGATTACCCTCTGCATCAATTGGACCACCAGCATGGGGATAATAAACTCCCATTCGCTGAACAATTTCACTCGTGACAACAGTACCTCGGCTAAATCCAATGAAATGTAATGGAGAATCAAATAACTTTCCTTGATTACGAATTAATTCTCCAGTCTCTTCGTTGTATATATTTCCTGCCGCATCACCAATTCCACCATTAGGAGCTAAAGTTTGGTCAAAATTAACTAAAGAGGCAAAAATAGCATCAGCAGCACCTTCGGTAAATCCAGAATCATTAATAATTGATTCCCTACCAAAAGACCATTCACTCAAGAAAACCAGAGGTTTATGCTCATAAGTATTCAGAATATTATCCGCTAAAGTTACCGAATAATTATTATTTTCAGGCTGAAGTCCTCCAGTAAGTAAATCGATAGTATTCCCAGATTTATCAGTAGGAATCCAATTTCCTGTTGGTTTGTGATAACGAAGAATTAATCCCTTTTCTTCTAGTTTATCACCATGAGCAGAAATAATTTTATCTGCTAATTCATAATGAGTTTCTGGAATCCCTGTTTCTTCTGGTTTCACTGTAAAACCATGAGTAATAACAGTAACGCTACTAAAGGGATCATTGCTCGGAGGTGCAACAGTTTTAAACTCACCAAATTCAGTCTCAGTTTTTCCTGTCTCAGTAATTGCTTCTACGGCGACGTGATATGTCTGGCCAGCAGTCAGTCTGAGTAAATCCGGCAAGGTAAAGCGGGTTGAACTATTTTCAACTGGTTCTTCAGTTGGTTGAAGAACAACAGTTTCTCCATCATGCCAAGTCCAAGTATCAGTTTCGCTCTTCCAAGTTGCAGTGACAATACGACCTGGATTGAAATCATCATGTTCTTGCCAAGGTTTTGTTAGTAAATCTTTCTTCTCGGATTCGGCTAACCCAGGAAGTAAAGTTGGTTCACTAAGATCTAATGTTTCATCTGAAGGTAATAAGCCTTCATATCTTGGAAAAGAACTGACAAAAAGATTAACTTCTTTTACATCCTCAACTCCTTCTTCAAACTTCCACCTAAAGGTAGGCGTCAAGTCTTGAGTGATGTTATCACCTTCAATCAGATCTGCAACTGCTGGTACAGAATTTGATGCAAACAGAGAAGCTGAGTTCGTAGCAATGTTATTATCTTCAAATAAATCGACTGGTAATAAATCAACTATATTTTGATTGTAAGCATTAGTAACACTGTAAGGAATACCATCGTCAGTAGCAATTGGAGGTTCAACTCCTTCTGGAACTTCAAAAATAAACTCACGCTCAAGAGCATTAATTTCAACAGGCTGTAAACCCGCTGCTAGATCAATAGCAGGATTAATATCATCAATGGGTTTCTTTGTCGCCTCAGAAATACTGACAGTATCAATAATCTGTCGAACATCAAAAACAAAAGTACTTGAAGTTAAAGGATAAGTTGCATAAAGATAATTATTGTCTCCAGAGAGCACAACATTATTAGTAATCCCGTCCGGAATTGGTCTCGTAGCCGCTACTAGTTTTGGATTATCACCTAATGCATCTTTAATAATGCCAACATTGCTGCCAGCTAATTCATCATCAATACTAGGAATTCCACTACCCCATAATCTACCATTTCGTCCAGCAACAAAAGCATAATGTGTCTTAGTTTCCTCATCGTACATAACAGTCACATCAGTTGCTTCATTTACATCAAAGTAGTCATCAATTCTGCCTAAATTAAGTTCTGTATCGTTAACGCTCATTCCAAAACTAAGGGGATCGTTATTGGTAATAGTCAGAACACCATAACCTTGAGCGTCTTCTGTGCGATCTGTAACTGCCATTTTCAAAGCTTCTGGCGTCTCAGAAATGCCTTCGATTCCCCCACCAACAGTGATATTCCCAATCTGTTCGTGCCATTTTTGGGGATTATTATTAGAATCTTTAGGCTGATCTTGAGGATCAATATTGATTGCTACAATATGACCTTCTTCTGCCCCATAATAGTTACTGACAGTAACAAATAGACGTTTACTGTCTTGATTGACTGCGATTCTTTTAATAACTCCAGTAACACCATTGAGGCTAATAGTTTGAATATGCTGATGATAGGAGTCTGAGTAAGGATCAATATCTACAACATAAATTTCTTGAGAAGATCGATCTCCGATATAAGCATAACGGTCATCAGCACCAATAGCTATCGTTCTAGGCTGAGCATTATTTGGTAACTCGATCGGATTAATTCCTTCTAAATCTGGATTAGCATCTAACTTTTTAAATGCTGTTAAATCTATTATCTCTACTGTACCTGAAGATTCTAAAGGTACATAGAGACGGGAAGCATTATTAGTTGCAGCTGAATATCTAGGAAGATCGTTTTCTTCATTAGTTCCTATCGGAATACTGGCCAAGAATAGATTTTCCGCTCCATCTGTAGCCACAACTTCTTTTGGATTAAGAGCATTAAGAATATTAATGCGATCCGAATAAATCATAGTAGTAACGTTTCGCCGGGTCTCAACAGACTGAGTAAGTCCGTGCGAGGACTGTAGCGCGGAATTCAGCTGGAGAC
>JBCCYD010000138.1:0-13548 GCA_039190385.1 Cyanobacteria bacterium P01_F01_bin.143
CGACATGAGAGGTATCTGACAATGTTTTCGCTTAACTATAAACACCTATATATTAATCAAGGATTCCGTTTATTTACATCCTTGAGTTTATTTTTTATTCTTGGCACTAAAATAGTTCAAGCTCAGATTACAACTAATATCAAACCTGATGGTAGTACAAGTACTACTGTTGAGCCAATTTCTAATCAATATAATATTATTGGGGGAGAAAATGCCGGAAATAATATTTTTCATAGTTTTAAAGAATTTGGTCTAACTTCAGGAGACATAGCTAATTTCTTATCAGGATCAGACACAGAAAATATCTTTGGTCGCGTTACAGGGGGAAATATTTCCGTTATTGATGGCTTATTAAAAGTAACAGGAGGCACGCCAAATCTTTTTTTTATTAATCCTGCGGGGATTATTTTTGACGAAAATTCTAGTATTAATGTCCCAGCATCTTTTACGGCAACGACAGCTAACGGAATTCAATTTGGGGAATTTTGGTTGGATGCTTTAGGGGGTAATAATTATGATGATTTAGTAGGAGATCCTACTGCTTTTGCTTTTATCGGATCAAATCTTGGCGGGATTGTCAATTTAGGAAATATTAATGCTGGTGTTGATGTTGATGTTCTAGAAGGTCTTAGTCTGAATTCTGATGGTTCATTAATTAATGAAATTTCTGATTCTCTCGCTCAAAATACAGGAGAGACGATTAATTTGGCTGGCGGATTGGTAATTAATACAGGTACTCTTAAAACTCCAGGAGGCAATATTAATATAGTTGCAGTGCCAGAGGAACAGTTAGTGAGAATTACACCTGAAGGCAGCTTATTAAGCTTAGTTTTTTCTACAGACGCTGAAGAAGCCAAAGCTATTTTGCAACCAGGAATTGATGCAGCAGAGTTTACACCTCCTTCTTTACCAGATTTATTAAATGGAGGCGGTCTTACCGAAGCAAATGAAATTTATGTGAGAGAAGATGGAGTAATTGTCTTAAGAGAAAGTGATTCCCAACTTCCTAGCGATCTAGGAACAGCGATCGCATCAGGAAAGATTGATACCTCCAACGATAATGGTGATGGGGGAAATATTAACATTAGTGGTGAAAAAGTTGGAATTCTGACAGGCAATATTGATGCTTCAGGCAACAGTGGAGGCTCTATTTCGGTTAGTTCTGAAGGATTTGGGATAGATGAATTTTCTGATAGTTCGAGAATTTTGATTGATAGTAATAGCTCTATTAGTGCCACAGGTATCGGAGTTTCTGAGACGGGAGAAGATGCAGGAACAGGTGGAGAGATTACGATTACAGGTAATGGCGCGATCGCATTAGATAGCAGATTGTCTGATTCTACTACTAGTCCCACAATTATTGATGTTAGTGGAATTAATGACCATGGAACTGTAGAAATTACAGCCAAGAATAATATAGCTACTATTAATAGTGATAATGCTTTAGATTTTTATCTTGATAATTTACCTAGTTATCTCAACTTTAACGCGATCGATAGTCTTGTATTAGAATCTAATTCTATTAAAATTGTTGGAGAAAATAGCAATCTTGGTGCAACTGCAATTGTCAAAGAAGAAATTAATAATAATAATTTTCTGACTACAGAAAATTTTCTCACTGAGACAACAGTGATTCCCGTTGATAGTTTAACTAAAGTAGAGAATGTCACGATTGAAAGTAGTAATAGCCTGACTGTTGCTCGTGACACATTAGTTAGTACTGGGGACAATGATGCCCAATTTATTGGTTCTTTAATAAATCCAGAAAATATTGATTCAGCTTCAAATAAACCTCTTGAAGATATCCCGGTTTTTCAGAATTTAACCCTGAGAGTAGATCCCCCAAAAGACGAAACTGGCTCACTGAATATTCAAGGATCATTTGCTGTCACTAATGATTTGCTCTTAGAAAATACTAATGGAGATATCATTCTTGAGCCGCAACTTCCAGAATATATTAATTTTACTAGTGATGATATAAGCACAACAAGCGGTAAGGATCTTGAATATCGAGGCAATAACGGTAGTTTGTTTATTGGCCTAGAGAGCCTGTTATCAGGTGTGGAACCTCATGGAGAGAGCCTATACAATCTTGGTTCTGCCACGATTAATGCTCACAAAGGTTCTGTCGAACTTCTTAAAGGAATTACTCTCAATACTGATACCGATTTCAGTGTTAGAGCCGAACAATTTATTGGCTCTGGAAAAACACAATTATGGGGGAATGGCCCAAATGGTCAACCTGGGCGTACTGATAGTGATTCATTTGAGACTTATACAATTGGTTTCGTTTCTTTTGGGGGAGTAAGTACTGGTGGAACAGAAGATGTGTCAACTTCCGAAGACAGTTCTCCAGATCCAGAGCCTGAAATACAATTAGTTGTGTCATTTAATCCTGACAATCCTACTCTGATACAGCCATTGCCAATTGTACTCTCTGGGGAGGAAAGCGCCGAAGATGAAGGTATTAATGCAACTGGTAATGTCGAAATTACATTACTCTCAGATGAATCTTTTAAGGTTGGAGAATTCGATTCTGAGACAGAAAGTGGAATTATTTCAATTGCTAGAATTTCTAGAATTAGTAACAACGGTTCACTAGTTGGCAATATTTCAGAGATAGAACCAATTTCTTCTGCTAAGGACCAGAGGATTAATACTCCCAACAAAAACCTTAATGATATTCTTGACCAGTATGGACTAGAACTAGAGCCTGAAGAGGTCTTTGCCGCGACTGTCAGTTCAATGACAAATAATAATACTTCTTCAAATGAGCAGTCTCAACAGCAATTAGTGGAAAGTAATGATGAGACTGACTCAGAAAATAATAATTCAGCTTTAGAGATCGGCATTGATGTCAGTTCTAGTATTGCTGCACTAGGTATGGAAGCCACTTCTGATTCCTCTGATGGAATGGATAGTAGTAATAATGATTCTTGGCAAACAGATGTTAACAATGAAGCAACTGGCAATTCAGTCAATTCGACTAGTGAAATAGCAAGTCAGACTGACAATAGTTCAGCAGCTAGAAGAGGTACTTCATCAGATAACAACTCTCAAACAACATCAACAACAAGTTCTTCCTCTTCATCCTCAAACGAAACTGGGTCTAACAGTAATTCAGGAACTGACAATAGCAATAATGTAACCAATCAGGCCAATAGCAGTGCATCGAATCAGACCAGCAGTAACGTGGCCAGTGAAGCCAATAGTAATGCTACTAATAGTGATGCAGCAAGTGAATCTAGTAGCAATTCATCTAGTCAGGCTAACAGTGATGCAGCAAGTGAATCTAGTAGCAATTCATCTAGTCAGGCTGACAGTGATTCAGCAAATGAATCTAGTAGCGACTCATCTAGTCAGGCTAACAGTGATGCAGCAAGTGAATCTAGTAGCAATTCATCTAGTCAGGCTAACAGTAATACAGCAAGTGAATCTAGTAGCAACTCATCTAGTCAGGCTAACAGTAATGCAGCAAGTGAATCTAGTAGCAACTCATCTAGTCAGGCTAACAGTAATGCAGCAAGTGAATCTAGTAGCAACTCATCTAGTCAGGCCAACAGTGATGCGGCGAGTGAATCTAATAGCAGTGCATCTAGTCAAGCCAACAGCAATGCTGTCAGTGCACCAGTAAGTGGAACAGCACCCTTGCCAGAAAAGAATTTTGATCCATTATCAGGACTGCAAGATGATTCGAAAGTTTCTCTCTTGCAAGAAGAACCAGAGGTCAAACCTGATAGCAACCCGATTAAAGATTTGGCGATTCCGATCGCAGGAGGATTATTACTTACGACAGGAGTCGGTGCTGTAATAGCCAATGCATTGCTCGGTAACACTCTTGCTTCAACGCTAAGTAATAGTCTTAGTTCCACGCTGAGCAATCTTCTGAATTCTGCGGGAAGTAATCCTACACCCAAACCCGAACCAAATAATACCAACAGTAAATCAGAGCAAAATAACACGCAACAAGATACTGAGATTGAAATGGAAGCTACTATGGAGCCAGGAATAATGCAACTAAGTGAATTCCCGATCTTAGATTTTGAAATTGCTTTAGAAATGGAAGCAGATCCAGGAACACAAACAATACATATTAAAGATAACTTCGTAAATCATGATCAAGTTGAAGTTAAATCTGAGTAATTTTTATATTTTTTAATACTTGTAACTTAAATAAATACAAATAATTAAGGACAAAAAAATGACAGAAGCAAGATTCACTTTAGGTGATTTATTTAATATAAAAGAAGAAGTTGAACAACAAAAGGAGCAACTTGCTAAAAATTCGAGCTTCGATAAAATTAAAGAGAAAATGTCTGAGCAAAAAGGAAAATCTCCTCTCTTGGCAAAATTCTCAGATAGGTTAATTCCTTTGATATTAAGTAAATTAGATGAATTGCTAGATATTGATATTTTTCAAGAAATTATTGGGACCACTTGGAGCCAACAAAAAGAACTAGCAAGATATGCCGACTCAGGACAATATCCTCCCAACAAAACAGTATTAGTCCCAATCTTAGAACATTCTTTGGATTCAGAGCATAATCCTTCCGTCGAACCAAAAATTGGGGGTATACATATAGGAACAATTGACCTCCAAGTAGAAGCTAGTTTTGTTATTAATGGCGTCATTCTAGAAATTTGTAATGCCAGAATTATGAAACTTCATCTTGATGGGGTTTTAGGAGGCGGAGTAATCAAACTTTCGGGAGTGCCTTTTCTCGAAAAAGAAAGTGATACTCTTGATCTCCCAGGAACTATTGATTTGGGAGAAGGCATTGCTCTCTTTAAGCCGAAGAATTAAGAAGGTTGTCCAAATTGCCGACCATAAACTTCTTCTTCTTTGTCCGACTCTAGCTTAATATCAGAACGGGGATAAGCAACACATAATAATGCATAACCTTCTGCTTGCAAGTCAGGAGAAAGACCCATCCCATCAGTTTGCAAAATTTCTCCTTCAGAAATTTGTGCCGCACAAGTCGCACAAACTCCCGCGTTACAAGAAAAAGGCAAATCAATATCAGCGTCTTGAGCTACATCTAGGATAGTTCTGTCTTCGGGAACTTGAATTATTTCTGTGGTTCCTTGATGGTTAATTTCAACAGTATAAGTTTGTGACATTTAGATACAAGATTAGAATTTTAATTATTGTTGACTAAACCTTTTATCTTCTCATTAGTTACTCGAAATTTGCACAAGCTAGAATCAAAATCAATATAATGTAAAGTTATTACGAAAGTACCAAAATACTAACGATGAATCTTAATGTAGTAAATTTAGTCGGTAGAGCTGGTTCAGAACCAGAAATCAGATATTTTGATTCGGGTAATGTTCTCTGCGAATTACCTCTAGCTGTTAATCGTCCAACCAGCAGAAGCGACAAACCAGATTGGTTTAAACTGAAGATCTGGGGCAAAACCGCAGAAATAGCGGGCAATTATGTTCATAAAGGAAGTTTAATCGGGATTAAAGGTTCTCTCGTTATTGAAACTTGGGAGGATCGGAATACGGGCAAACAACGCTCATCACCAGTTATTAGAGTGGATAGACTAGATTTACTCGGTTCCAAACGAGATATTGATCCGAATGCTGTTAGTGGATATGGCAGCGACAGTGAATTTTGATTGTGTTTATTTCTAGCAATTTACGCTTTAAAAGCGATCGCCTATGGCTGTGGGGGTTTTTCCTCGCAGCTATTTTTCTCTATACCTATAATCTCGGGGAAGTTCCTTTAAGGGATTGGGACGAAGGAATTGTCGCAACTATTTCCCGAGAAATTTGGCGGGCAACTCCCGGTAGTTATACTTGGTTGTATCCGCAGAATCTTGATGGAACTCCCTATTGGAATAAACCACCTTTGATTCATGATTTAATAGCTTTATCCTATAGTTATTTTGGGGTGAGTGAATGGAGTACAAGATTACCGACTGCAACTATCTCGGCTTTGGCTGCTCCTTTGCTTTATGGCATTGGCAGAGAATTATTTGAGCGTCGTCTCGAAGCTATTTATGCCGCGGCAGTTTATCTAACTTTAATTCCTGTGGCCAGACATGGCAGATTAGCAATGTTAGATGGCGCAGTTGTTGGTTTTTTTTGTTTTGTAATTTGGTGTTTGTTGAAACAGAATCAAGCAAACAAGATCAGAGCGAGATTTTATACCTTGGGAGTTGGTTTAGGATTGGGATTAATTTGTTTAACTAAAGGTGTGGCACTGGGAATTTTACTAGGGGCGATCGCGTTTAGCTATTATTACTTAACTAAAAATAAATTTAATGTTAGTTTTTTTGGTTTAATTTTTCTGGGGTTGCTTCCTGCGATCGCCTGGTATATTTTACAAATTATTCATTACGGCAGTAATTTTATTGAGATTAATCTGGGGATACAAACTTTTAATCGAGTTCTAACAACAGTAGAAAATAATTCTAGTCCACCTTGGTATTATCTTCTAGAAATCGCTAAATATACTATGCCCTGGTTAATCTTTTTACCAGGAGGAATGCAATTGGCTTTTCGGCAACGACAACAAATTTGGGCAAAGTTAGCTTTAGTTTGGTTTGGTATTTATCTAATAGCAATTTCTTTGATGGCAACTAAGCTTCCTTGGTATATTATGCCAATTTATCCCGCTTTTTCTTTATTAGTAGGAGCAAATTTAGCTCGGATTTATGATAAATTTTATATCGGATTAATCTCTAAAATATTATTGATTATCGTGGCGATTATTGCTTGGGGAGGTAGTATTTATTATCGCTGGTTCGACCCGAGCCAAGATCAAGATTTATTCTTAGTTTTAGGTGCTTTAGCTTTGTTTTTAACGATCGCCAATATTTTAATTCAGCGTAAAAATCCTTATTTTGTTTGGGCGATCGCGATCGCTTTATACTCTGCCTTATTCTTCTTGTTTAATAGTCCTCATTGGAACTGGGAATTGGGGGAAAGCTATGCTGTCAAACCTGTTGCTGCGATGATTCGGAGTGCAACGCCTCAAGAACAAATTATTTACACTTCCTATCCTTACTATCGTCCTTCCCTTGATTTTTACAGCGATCGTAGAATTATTCCCTTATCAAATCAACAATTAAATAAAAAAAGTACAACAGAAGACCAATCTATTTATTTATTATTATCTAAAGATGAGTCGAGTTTATCTTCTCTTAAAAATAGTCAGGTTTTAGATATGACAGAAGAATGGCAGTTAGTTATGAAGTAAGATAAAGTCAAAACTGCTATAAAATACACCAAAAAAGATCATCTATAAATACCTCACTTTAAGATGATCTTTTTGTAAAGATATGAAACTGTCAAATATTACTTCTCAGCTACTAAATGATCTCAAATTATCTATTTAAAGATAGGAATGTTAAAGATAAAACTTGGTGCTTTAGTAATATTTTTGCCAAAAATACTAGGTTGTGGACTACTTGCCCCAAAATTTAAAAATAAGTAAAAACACAATGTAGCTATTACAGCCAATAACAATCTTTCCCACATGATTAAGCCGTCCTATATCACTCTCCACTCTTCTAGTATGTCTTATTTCATAACAATTAGCTACAGTATTTCATGATGATTTACAAGGTTTAACGAAAAAAGATCCCTGACAAAATCAAGAGGAAATCGGCTAAGATACTAAGTTAACAAAACTTAAAGGAGAATTTGATTTTGGCTCACTCGATAGTTACAGAAGTTTGTGAAGGAATAGCCGATTGCGCTGGGGCTTGTCCTGTAGCTTGTATCCATCCAGGGCCAGGTAAAAATGTGAAAGGCACTGATTGGTTTTGGATTGATTTTAACACCTGTATCGACTGTGGTATTTGTTTTCAGGTCTGTCCTGTTACTGGGGCAATTCTTGATGAAGAAAGACCAGAGGTTCAAAAAACACCTAGGTAGATTTTGTTAAGGATTAACAATACTATTCAAATTTAGATAACACTCTTCATCTAAAAATCAATTAATTGATAATCGTCTTCTTAGAGCATTGAAATAGATAAATAGAGGTAATTGATAATACTCAATAATCAACCATAATACGATTAACAAATGAGTTAAAGGAGTTAAAATAGTCCAAAATAAAGGGAACCAAGATAAGGGACTATTTGGAGTAGTAGGAAAAAGATAAGCGCCGAAAGCAACAATCATTGTCGGCAAAGTCACAAAAGCTAATCCTA
Source organism: Cyanobacteria bacterium P01_F01_bin.143 (assembly GCA_039190385.1). Lineage (GTDB taxonomy): Bacteria > Cyanobacteriota > Cyanobacteriia > Cyanobacteriales > Xenococcaceae > Xenococcus. The sequence goes on from JBCCYD010000138.1 coordinate 8,169, forward strand.
AAATCAGATAACTCCAACTTAAGTTAGTCCCTTCTCTGGGAGTTCCTTTCCAATTATTACCATCCCAGTACCAAGTTAGAGGCAGTTGACTATCTGCCATTTTGATTAATTGTTTGTCAAAGTTGGTCGTGAAAATATGTTGACAAAAGCTACAAGAGAAAGCTTCCATCAGCGGCATTGCGGTTACCTTCCCATGACGACATACGGGGCAAGGATATTCTCCCTGAGAGTAGAAACGATCGCTTAAATCAAAATTATGCATTCCTTTATTGAAATTTATCGGCATATTACTAATAAAACAGACTAATTAGTCTGATTACCCTAATGAATAGCAATTATATCTTTGATAACAAAAGTATTTGCTTTGTGAAACGATGATTTAAGAAATCGTAAATTTAGTTATCGGCTTAATTTACTACTATATAGCGTTTCTCGGATTCATGAGGTACAGAATTTATTAGTTTTAGGGCTTAGGTATTAGGGATTGGGAAATGCACGCGTCCCCTTCTTCCCAGTCCCCAATCACCAGTCCCCAATCACCAGTCACTAGTCTCAGATGTACCTCACCAGTATGAGAATTGCTATAAGTAGTTTACGCAATAGTATTTATTTTATTCTTGGTCAATTTTTGTAGTTGTTCTTGAATTGAATTTTGTAAGTCTTTCCTTCTTAGTTCAGTGCCTTGAGTCAAATTTTCAACTTCATTGAAAAAGATAATACTATCTATCTGTTTTACTGAAAATAGTCTAAATAAAATATGAGTTGTTGGCAGAGAACTTGCTAAAATTTCTTCATCTGGTTTTTGATTAAATCTCATTGCATCTTGGTAGGAAGTAAAGGCATAAATCACTGTTTTCTCAGAGTCTTGCTGGGGATCATTTTTGAGATGAAACATGACCCAATCTTCTGTGGCATTATGCAAGATATAATATTCTGAGAATTTCAATTGTTCGGCAAACATTTTTAAAACAGGCGCGATCGCTTTTTCGATAACTAGAGCGGGCACTCCATAGTTAGGCGCATTATCTATCAATATTTGTAGCTGTTGATCTAAGTCCATGGTTTAGCTGAATTTAAGAACAATTTTGCTCTAATAACTCGATCACGATCGCCAAAGCATCAGGTTGTACTTGCACGGTATAAGCTTGAGCTTCAATTTCTCTTCGATAAGCATGATAGCGCATAAAATAAGGTTTAGTAAATTGGGGAGGTTCTAGATCTAGGTTTACCAAAGAAATTTGTCCTTTTCCGGCACAGGTTTGGGCAGCATGAACGGCTTCATGAATTAAAACTGCTCGCGCATTTCCCAACTCAAATACGATAGGATTAATCCAAATAGTCTTGGTTTTGCTATTTATTAAGCCATAAGGTCTTAATTGGGAATTCCCAAGTTTTGGTGGTATTTCTTGTTTAACAACAAAACCATAACCCATGAGAATTTGTTCTAAATTCTCAAAATCTGAATTATCAGCAGAATGAGTTAGGTTACTAACTAAAGATAAACAGATAAAGCATAGAACAATGACAATCCATCGCAACTTAGAAAATAATTTATATTTCACAATTTTCTCTGCTTGTACTCATTACTCATTATCTCGATCCTGCGAAGACGGGACTTATGACTCATTCCTCTATTTCCGGAGTCCAAAGTAACCGCAATGCCATGATAGCAAAACCGAGAGCCGCGATCGCCTTTAAGAATTTTTCTGGTAAAAACTGAGCTACGCCGCCGCCAACTATGACACCGAGAAAGCTTGCCAAAACCAAAGCGACAGTAGAACCTAAGAATACAGCCCGAGGATGTTGGGAACTGCCACCCAACGCGATCGCCGCAAACTGACTTTTATCACCAATTTCCGCTAAAAACACTGTAATAAAACTAAGTCCTACAGGTTGAAAATCCATAAATATTAATTAAAAATGGAGAACTATTAAATGATCAATGTTCAATGATCAATGTTAACTGATAATATCACTAATTAGCCAAGCAGTAATAAATAATAATAAGATAGCGACAGACAGATCTAAAACTTTAGGATTGAGTTTTTTTGCTAGCCAATAACCAATCAAAACCCCTAATAAACTTGTAGTAATTAAAGCTGCTGCTGCTCCAAGAAATACTAACCAAGGAGCTTGGGATTCGGCACTCATTAGTAAAGTTACAACTTGAGTTTTATCTCCCATTTCTGCAAAAAACATTGTAACAAAAGTAGAGGTAAATACTGCCCAAAAACCAAATGAAGTATGAACAGAATGATTAGTAGTCACAGTTTTTTGATTATTATCTGAGGTCGAATCTAAAATATTATTTTCTACCACGCGATCGCTAATTTGAAATTTAACAGTTTTCATTTAATTGGTAAACAGATATTAATAGATAGTATGATTGGCAATTAACATCGGCACTACAATAAGCTTAAATCAGTTACTATCTAGTTAACTCAAAAGTTGACAATTATTAAACCTTATTATGGTCTTTTTTCGTCAGGATACACAACTAGCAGAAATTGCGCATCAAATTCTCGAAGAAGTTTTCCAAAAGTTCCCCAGCTTAGCGAGAGATCAAATTGCTCTTACTTGGTTAGTCTACGATCATCCTGTGATTGTTAATACTGGTGGTGCCTTATCTGCTGAAGAATTCTGGCAACATGAGGTTCGAGGTTTTAGCTATCGGGGTTTTGAACGTATTTATCCTGCTAGTATTGTCAAATTATTCTATCTAGTGGCAATTCAAGAATGGCTAGAAGAGGGCATGATTTCAGACAGTCTGGAATTACAAAGAGCGATTCGCGATTCGATCATTGATTCGAGTAATGATGCTACTAGTTTAATTCTTGATACTCTAACTGGTACTACGAGTGGACCCGAATTGCCGCCTAATCCTTTTGAGACTTGGAAAACCCAGCGTAATATTGTCAATCGTTATTTTCAATCTTTGGGTTGGCCAGAATTGGATACGATTAATGTGAATCAAAAACCCTGGAATGAGGGGCCTTATGGCAGAGAAAGGGCTTTCCTGGGAGCAATGATGGAAAATCGCAATATGTTAACGACTGATAGTATTGCTCGATTATTACATAGTATTATTGGTGGAGTTGCCGTATCAGGCGATCGCTCTTCCCAAATGATGAAGCTTCTCAAGCGAAATCTCAATCCTCAAAATTTAGCTAAATATGATGGTGAGGAGAACCAAATTACTGGTTTCCTTGGGGAAACTTTACCGGTAAATGCTCAGATTTGGTCAAAGGCTGGTTGGACATCTCAAGTTCGGCACGATTCTGCTTATATTGAAGTTCCCCAATTGCAGCCTTATTTGTTGGTTGTGTTTACTAAGGGCAAGGATAATGCCAAGAATCGTAGAATGTTACCTTTTATTTCTCAGGGTTTCATGAAAGGGATCCAATCTATTAATTGAATCGACTTAGGACATTTCCAGCATTCTTTGAATAGGTTTTAGTGCCGCAGCTCGAATATTTTCTGGTATGGTGATTTCTGGAGATTTATTTTTCATCGCCAGATATAACTTCTCTAAAGTATTCAATCGCATGTGAGGGCATTCATTACAGGCGCAGTTATTCACGGGTGGCGCAGGAATAAAATGTTTGTCTGGTGCTGCTTTTTCCATTTGATGAATAATCCCTGGTTCTGTGGCAACGATAAAATCTTTAATCTTGCTATTTTGAGAATATTTTAATAAAGCAGTAGTCGAACCGATATAACTTGCATGACGTAAGACGGAAGATTCGCATTCTGGATGGGCGATAACCTGAGCTTCGGGATGTTCTACTTGTAGTTGCACAATTTTCTTTTCGGAAAAAGTTTCATGAACCATGCAGCTACCTTGCCACAAAACCAAGTCTCTGCCAGTTTGCTCCATCACATAGCGACCTAAATTGCGATCTGGTGCGAAAATAATTGGTTGATCTTCGGGTATTTGCTGGACAATTTTAACGGCATTGGAACTCGTACAAATAATATCGCTCATCGCTTTGATCTCGGCGGTGCAATTGACATAGGAGACGACAATATGACCGGGGTGAGCTTCTTTGAAAGTTTGGAATTCCGAGGGCGGGCAACTATCTGCTAAGGAACAACCAGCTTCTAGAGCGGGTAGTAATACTAGTTTGTGAGGGTTGAGGATTTTTGCGGTTTCTGCCATGAAATGAACCCCAGCAAACACAATCACATTGGCATCTGTATTGGCTGCTTGTCGAGATAAGCCTAGGGAATCACCAATATAGTCGGCAATATCTTGAATATCGGATTCTTGATAGTAGTGAGCCAAAATTACGGCGTTTAGTTCTTTTTTTAGCTCGGATATCGCTTTGAAGATGTCTCGGGGAAGATTGTTTTGGGGTTGTGTGGGGGCAGTGAGAAACACGATCGCAAATGGTCCTGGATGTTAACAGTTGTTAAATTATAGTTACTTTTACCATAAATATTGTTATCTATCCTACCAGCAATAAGCCTCGACAAGCTGTTCGGATATCCATACTTCATGGTTTTAAATATTGGAAATAAAGCTTTTCAGCGATCGCAATCTCGAAAAGCTTTCCCTGTCTTAAATTTCATTTAGGAACTGTTTTTCCTCCGCCGCCCCTGATCCTAAAGGAGGACTACCTTCGGGTCGTGGGTCGCGGTATCCTTTAGGGCCGCTTCCTCTGCTCTATTTCCAAGAGAAACTACACAAAATCACTATGATCAATAGTCGCAGCATCTATGCCAACTAAAGTTGCTAAAGTTTGATGCGTAGCAATTTCAATAATGTCAGTATTTGCTCCATTTTGATGAATACTAAGGCTACCAAAATGAAGTCCATCAGTTAATACAAAGTTATCTAAACCGTCTTCATAGTCCAGGATGACATCTTGATCAGCAGTTGAACTAGATACTATCTGAAATGAATCTCTCCCTGCGCCTCCTTTTAGATGGTCCAAACCTAAGTCCCCACGGAGTGTATCATTACCGTCTCCACCAAAAAGAGTATCATGACCATTTCCTCCCGTTAGACTGTCGGCATGAGCTTTTCCGCGAAGGATATCATCACCATCTCCGCCATGAAGTGTATCCAGGCCATCTCCTCCTATTAGACTGTCTGCATGTGCTTCTCCTCGCAGAAAATCGGCTCCTTTACCTCCATAAATCGTATCAGTTCCATTGCCTCCAGTTAGACTATCGGCATGATCACCACCGCTAAGAAAATCAGCACCATCTCCGCCACGAAGCGTATCCAGACCATCTCCTCCAATTAGACTGTCTGCATGTGCTTCTCCTAGAAGGATATCAGCACCTTTCCCGCCATAAATCGTATCAGTTCCATTGCCTCCAGTTAGACTATCGGCATCATCACCACCGTGAAGGATATCAGCACCATCTCCGC
>JBCCYD010000139.1:0-13530 GCA_039190385.1 Cyanobacteria bacterium P01_F01_bin.143
AATTTGCATAAGTTTGTCTAAATTTTCTGTTTGGCGACAAAATTGCAGGAAAATAATTAATGAAATAATTGCAAGTATCGGAGGAACAATTAATGCTAAGTTAGCAGGCTCTGGTTCAAGTTTATGGAGAATAGTTGCGATAAATGCACTAGTTAACATCGCTCCTTGGGTTATAAGTATTATCTGCTTTTTAAGATTTTGATATATATCTAATTCTGTATCCATAAATAAATTACTAAATAGTTTTTAGTAGCTTTTACTGTTAGTTAATTAATCCATATTCACGAGCTCTAATTTGAATTAAAGCTCTCATATTTTGACCAGGCTCAGGGTATATTTCTAAAGCATTTTTAATTTTTGACCAATAATGACGAATCATGCGCTCGGAAACATACATTGATTGCGCGATCGCTTTATCTTGTAATCCTTCTTCAAAAGCTAATCTTAAAACCTCTAACCATTCAGGTTTGACTTCTAAATCTATTTGAATATTTTTGGTATAAGTAATACCTAACATTGCCCATTCCATAAAGGTTAATAGGGCTTCTATGGGTAAGCTTTTGTCGGCAATCGTAAATCCGCCATGATGATTGTCAATTTCGGGAATCAAACGAACTAGGGCTTTTGGATGACTAGTTTGCACCATAATATTAAGATCATAATATTTTCCCATAAGCGATCGCAAAAACTCCAAGCCATTTTCAATGTTAGCTGTTGCACCCTTGGTTTGAGGTAGAGATAAATCGGCAATCACTAGATGGGGTAAATTTTCTGTGATTTGCGATGCTGCTTCTTGAATTGTATTTGCTGAAAAAATCTGAGCCTGGGGAAAGCGATCGCGAACGAGTTCGATAACGCCATTGAGAAGTAAACGATGATCATCAATTATTAAAATTTTTGACTTCGTATCCAGCATCAACTTGATATTTTTCCGTGTTTAGCTTTTCTTCGCAACTACCTTAGCTCAACTTAATGTAATCAGCCTATGAGCATTAGTCACAAGTTAAGCATAAATGCAATTTCTCAAGGGTCTTTTAGGAGAAAAGCAGAACTTTACAGCAACCTCAGCTCAATGTCTTAGATTAAATTGATATTATTTGTCCGTGATCTCGATCACTCCAGGCACAGATTTTCTTTTCCTAAACCGACAATCTTCTTTATCAAAAAGGATCAAGACATCGCCAAATATTATTGCCATCTTAGATGTATTAAAAAACACAACAGACATCACTTTGCCATCCATGTATTATAAAAATCAAATTTTGTTAGACAATCCTATTGCTTACTGGAGCTTAAATGGTGTTACCGATAATCTCGGCACATTAGGAAGCCTCGTCGATGGAGTTTACTCAGGAAACCCCACGACAATCTCAGGATTGATTAGTGATGGTGACAGTGCCATGGACTTTGATGGAGTCGATGACGGAATTTTAATTCCCAACAACAGCAGTATCAATACAGGTGAGTCCTATTCTCAAAAGACGATTGAATTAACATTCAATACAGATCGAGTTAGCGGGAAACAAATTCTCTATGAACAAGGAGGGACTTGGACTGGAATCAATATTTATTTACAAGATAATCAACTAAATCTAGGTGCTTGGGTAAGTGATGCTGGGGAATGGTTAAGTTATGATATCGACGCTAACACGACCTATAATGTAGTCTTGGTTTTTGATTCAGGAGAACTGAAAGGCTATGTCAATGGGGAATCTATTGGAACAGTAGCGACTAGCTTTACTTCCATTCCCAGTCATAGTGGAGATATTGCCATTGGTCAGATAAATAATGATACTCGCTTCTCTAATACGGAAAGTAGTACAGACAATAATGGTTATTATTTTGATGGCACGATCGATGATGTCGCACTTTACAATACTGCCTTATCAAAGAAAAGAGTTGAAGCCCACTATAATGCTATTCCCATTGTTGGCAATATCTATAATAACTCCTTAGAAGGTGATACTGAAGATAATACCATTATTGGTGATGGAAATAATAATATTCTTAGTTTAGATGGTAATGATGACTATATAAAAACGAATAATTTAACGGGGCTTAATACAGGCAATACAGTTCACACTATTGAACAATGGGTTTATATCTCTGAATTACCCAGTGAAAGATCTTGGTTATCCGTTTTAGGACAATATGGAACAGGTTCTCATCATTGGTTGCTTCATGCTGATGGTCAGTTACAGATAGGAGTTTATAACCGTAGCGGTCAACAACTTTTACCAAGCCTTGCGGTGGGAGAATGGACACATGTAGCCACCGTTTATGATGGCAGTAATCTCACCCTGTATATTAATGGCGAGGAATTTGGTAGCACAGCAGCTAGTTTCAACTTTACCAATACGGAGTATAGTATCGGTCGTCCTCTCAACTGGCAGCCCAATTTTAAAGGTCAAGTAGATGAAGTTCGTGTGTGGAATACCGCACGAACGGAGCAAGAAATCCAAGACAATTATAAAAGCAGTTTAACAGGAACAGAAAATGGTTTAGTCGGCTATTGGAATTTCGATCGCGATTCGGCTAATGACAACAACATTGCTGATTTAACAAGTAATGGAAACGATGCCAGTTTAGTGAATGGGCAACAAAATAATATCGTCATCCATGAGGATAATAGTGATCACGATCTTAGTTTAGATGGTAACAACGACTATGTAAAAATTAGCAACGTAACAGGACTGAATACAGGTGATACCGTCCATACAATTGAACAATGGGTTTATTTACCAGAATTACCTAGTGGAAGAGCTTGGTTATCAGTTTTAGGACAATATGGAAGAGGTTCGCATCATTGGTTAGTCCATTCTGACGGTCATATGCAAGTCGGTTTCTATGGTACTAGTAATGGACAGCTTCTACCAACCCTTGAAGCGGGAAAATGGACACATTTAGCTACTGTTTATGATGGTACCACTCTCACACTCTATATTAATGGTGAGGAATTTGGTAGTACACCAGCGAGTTTCAACTTTACCAATACAGACTTTCACTTAGGTCGTCCTTTACGTTCAGATCCTAATTTCAAAGGGAAAGTCGATGAAGTTAGAATCTGGAATACGGCGAGAACAGAGCAAGAAATCCAAGATCACTATCAAACCAGCTTAAAAGGAACAGAAAGTGGGTTAGTGGGGTATTGGAATTTTGACGGTGATTTGTCTAGTAACAACATTATTACGGATTTAACAGGCAATGGTAATGATGGAACTTTATTTAATGGACAAGGAAATCATATCGTTCTCAATAGCCAAGAGCTTGGTGATGACACCCTTGAAGGCAAGTTAGGCAATGACTATTTGGATGGCCGAACAGGGGACGATGTTCTCGTGGGAGATAATCGGAATAATCTTCTGCGTTTAGATGGTATTGATGACTATGTACAAGTGGGTAATGAATCTAATTTTGATAGCATTACTAACACCATTACCGTCGAAACATGGATAAAAGTCGAGAGCTTTACCAAAAAATGGCAGACTATAGTATCAAAAGGAAACGATAGTTGGCGACTTTCACGTAACGCGAATAGTAATTACCTTCACTTTGCTATTGGAAATTCATCGGCTTCAGGAAATATTAACGTTAATGATGGTGAGTGGCATCATGTTGTTGGTGTTTATGACGGAACATCAATCAAGCTCTATGTGGATGGGGTTTTAGATCAAGCAACAACGGTTCAAGTTTCTATTCCTACGAATGACCATAACGTTACGATCGGTGCAAATGAAGCAGCAGCAGGGCGAGAGTTTCACGGGAAAATTGATGAAGTCCGCATTTGGAATACCGCACGAACCCAACAGGAAATTAAAGATAACGATCGCGCTACTTTAACAGGAAATGAAAATGGTTTAGTAGGCTATTGGAATTTTGAAAACGATTGGGCTGATGACGACAATATTACTGACTTAACTAATAATGGCAATGATGGAACATTAGTTAATGGGCAAGGAGATCACATTGCGATCAATAGTAATAATATCATTCATTCTGAAGGTAGTATTGTTCTTGATAATCAAGATAGTAGTGATAATGTTCTCCGTTTAGATGGCACAAACGATTATGTAATAACCAACAGCTTAACTGGAATTAATACAGGTAATTCCGTTCATACAATTGAACAATGGGTTTATTTACCCGAATTACCCAGTGGACGAGCTTGGTTATCAGTTTTGGGGCAGTACGAAACAGGTTCTCATCCTTGGCTAATTAATTCTAATGGTCAGATGCAAATTGGTGTTTATGGTCGTAGTCATCAACAATTTCAACCAACCATTAAGGCGGGAAAATGGACGCATCTAGCCACAGTTTATGATGGTGCGATTCTTACCCTATATATTAATGGCGAGGAATATGGTAGCTTATTAGCTGATTTTAACTTTGCTAATACAGATTTTAAGTTGGGTTTTCCTCTTTACTCAGAAAATAATTTTAAAGGTCAAGTAGATGAAGTCCGTATCTGGAATACCGCAAGATCTCAACAAGAAATCCAAGATAATTATCAAAGTAGTTTAACAGGAGCAGAAAGCGGTTTAGTTGCCTATTGGAATTTTGACAGTGATTCGTCTAGTAGCAATACAATTACAGATTTAACGAGTAATGGTAACAATGGGACTTTTGTTAATGGACAAGGAAATCATATTCTGACTGATTTTCTCGGTGGAAATGACACCCTAGTTGGTGGTGAAGGTAATGATACTCTCACTGGTAACGATCTTGCCGATACTTTTGTCTTTAACTCGGTAACTGAAGGCATCGACACCATTACTGACTTTAACCAGACCCAAGGGGATAAAATTCTCCTGCCCCCAGATTTTGGTGCAACATCTCTGGATCAATTTAGTTTTGATTCGGCAAGTGGGGCTGTATCTTTTGAGGGAACTCAATTCGCCATATTAGAAGACGTAACGAGTATCAACCTTACCAGTGCATTTATAATTCAACAGAGTTTCACGATCGCAGAAAGTGCGGCGATCGCGTCTGTAATTGGTTCAGTTGCCATCAATAATCCTGCCACAACTAATGCTTACCAGATTATTTCGGGTGACGAACAGGGTATCTTTGCGATCGATGCATCCACAGGAGAAATTACTGTAGCAGGTGAACTTAATTACGAAGATGACGCGATCGCTAATAGTAAATTAGAGATTCAAGTTACCGACGACAGTAATCAAACTTATACCAAGGAAGTTTACATTACAACTACTGATGTTAGTGAAGATCCAAATTTTAGCAGTCAAGGTTTTGTTCTTTCCGAAAGTTTAAGTGATGAAGCCGTAATAAGTACGATAATAGCCAGCGATGACGAATCGGGAACTAATATTACTTATGAAATTCTCAGTGGTAATGAAAGCGGAATTTTTAGTTTAGATCAGACTACAGGGGAAATTACCCTCGTTGACTCTTCTCAAATCGAATTTGTTGTTGGCGGTTCCTACGAATTATTAGTTAGAGTAACCGATTTGGACGGACAAAGCACTGAAGAAATTGTTTCCATTTTTCTTGATAAAAACCCCGTAGCGGAAAATGATAATTTCTCCACCACCGAAAGTGTAAGCGTTAGCGGTAATGTCCTCAACGATAATGGAAATGGAGTTGATAGCGATCCCGAAGAACTAGCATTAAGCGTTATCTCTGTCGATGGAGTAGCAGCTAGAGAAGACACCGATACAGGAGAACCAATTACCTTAAATTCTGGTGCATTACTGACGATAAATAGTGATGGGAGCTTTGATTATGATCCCAACGGACAATTTGAATATTTAGCAGAAGGAGAAACAACTACTGATAGCTTTAGTTATCAACTCAGTGATCCTGTCGGTGGAGTAGAGACAGGAATCGCTACTATTAGTTTCACAGGACAAAATGATAACCCCGTTGCCCAAGACGATGCGATCGACACTGTACCAAAGCAATCTCAAACAGGAAATGTCTTAGACAGCAATGGTCATGGTGCAGATATCGACGCAGATACATCTGATCTAGTAGTTGTATCCGCAGTGAATGGAGATAGCACCCTTGTGGGACAGCAAATAACTCTTGCTTCTGGTGCTTTACTAACTTTGCATAGTGATGGGGATTATGAATATGATCCCAATGGACAATTTGATCATCTGATCGACACGAGAAATACCTCCAGCGATAGTTTTACTTACACCATCGTTGATCCTCTGGGCTTAACTAGTAGTGCCACAGCCACAGTCACCATCATGGGTGAAAGAACCATTTATTTAGAAAATATACCATCTGCCGATAATACTCAAGGATTTGTGATCAATGGAGAACAAACAGAAGCTCATACAGGATATTCTGTAAGCACAGCAGGGGATGTCAATAACGATGGTTATGGCGACTTTATTGTTAGTGCACCGAAAGCAGATGGAGGTGTTGTTCCCGAGGGGATTGAGACAGATTTTTCTATGTCTGCTGGTGTAGTTTTGCAAGATTCATTTTTGGCAGTTGATTACATTGCTAATTCAGTAATCAATCCCAACGACCCCGAATTCTACCTTACTAAAATCAATAATACTGTTGTAGATAAAAATAACTCGTCAGTAAATCTAACCTATGGAACCCTAGATGTTTCATTCATATCCTCACCATCTTTTACCGATGGCAGCTTTACCTATACTCCCAATGCTAATATCAGTTTAGCCGCAGGTGAGACAGTTACAGAAACTTTATATGTTGATGCTTATGAGACTTTTAATGATCCTAATGGCTCTTACTCCGACGGATTTATCCGTAGAGAATATCATTTTGATATACCAGTAAAAATAACTCTTATTGGTGGGGGAGATGTCGGTTCTACTTATGTCGTCTTTGGTCAGGATGATGGTTCTGTTATTGACCTTGGACAAGTAAGTAACGGTGAAGGTGGTTTTGTTATTTCTGGGGAAGCTAATAGTGGCGAAGCTGGTTTTGCTGTCAGTGGAGGTAAAGACATTAACGGCGATGATTTACCTGATTTACTAATCGGCACACCTTTTAGTAATGTTGGTGATGGTAGTGCTTATGCTGTCTTTAATCCTAGTGATGGTAATTTCACCGATGTTTATTTAGGAGATATTACTAGTGATAGTAATGATGGGGGATTTATCCTTGATAATGGTGGTAATAATAGTAATACTGGATATGGAGTTGCTCTAGCTGATGTTAATGGTAATGGACTCGCTGATGTAGTTGTTAGTTCTCCTGATGAAGCAGATGACGGTTATGGGAATGTTTGGGTTGCATTTGACCAAGCCCAAGGAACTGCTATTGATTTGTCTAGCTTACAAACTGACGGGAATGGCTTTATTATAAAGGGTCGGCATGGTTGGTCTCAAGGTCACTATTTAAGTAGTGCTGGAGATTTTAACGGCGATGGTTATGAAGATATTCTTATTGGTCAAAAGCTAGGCGATAACTATATTGTCTTCGGTAAAGAAGATACAACCGAGGTAAAAATTAACTTTGCTAATATCAATGCGGTCAGTTCTGATTTTTTTGTTATTGATGCGCCAAAACAGTCAGAAGTTAACTTTGAAAGTACAAGTGGTTTAGCTAGTAGTGGTGGTGGAGATGTTAATGGAGATGGACTCGCAGATGTGGTAGTTGCTGAATCAGATTGGAACAATAATACAACTGAAATTAATGTTCTTTTTGGTCAGAGTGATAGTAATTCCGTAAGCTTAGATTCAATAGATGAAGAGAATGGGGCAGGATTCACCATTGAAAAACATGGTGCTCTCTTGTTTAGACAGACCTGGAGTGAAACCGATGGTATAACATTTAGCCAAGGTAATGATGAAGTCCAAAAGATTCCCACAAGTATCATTGGTGATATAAATGGCGATGGCTTAGATGATATTGTCATTAATTTTAGTAGTAAGCCAGCGATCAATGATAATATCTATGTCATTTTCGGAAAAACTGACTCTTTGCTGATCGATTTAGATCAACCTTTATCTCCCGATGTGGGCTTTGTGATTGAAGGTACAGTTGATAGGATCGACGATGAACATAAAAAGACCTTTTTTCAAGCAAAAGGGGCAGGAGATGTCAACGGTGACGGTTTAGCAGATTTAATCATTGGCGCACCTTATAATAACGAAAATGACAGTGCCAATGACAACACGGGTAAAGCGTATATCCTCTTTGGCTCTGATTTTACCAAGACCATTACTCACCAAGGGGATGAAACTGACAATACACTTACAGGAACTAGCAGTGGGGAGTCTTTTGTCGCTGGTTTAGGTAACGATACCATCATTGGTGGTGGTGGAGCAGATGTTCTTTATGGTGGTGCAGGTAATGATTTAATTGCGATCGCAGATGCTACCTTCCAACGAGTTGATGGTGGTCTGGGAGATGATACCCTCGCACTTTCTGGCAGTGATACTACCCTCGATCTTGAAGCATTACGAGGATTGATTCGTAGTATTGAAAATATCGATTTAACAGGAACTGGGAACAATACATTAAATATTACCAGTCGTGATTTAGTTAACCTTTCTGACACTAGTAATCGCTTAATTGTCACAGGTGACGTTGGTGATAGCGTTTATTCTATAGGGCAAGATTGGTTATTGAGCGATGTTGTCACTATTGATGGCAATTCCTTTAACCTATATAACACTGGTAACGCCGAACTGTTAATCGACACAGAAATTACTGCTTATATTAGTCCTAGTATCCCAGATCAATACTTCAGTATCGATGAAAATAGTGCCAATGGAACTATCGTCGGTACAATTTCTAGCTTAGATAGTGGCGGCTCGGCGATCGCTGAGTACAACATTTTATCTGGTGATGATAATAATGGATTTGCGATCGATAACCAAAGCGGAGATATCCTAGTTAATAATGCAGCAGTTTTTGATTTTGAAACTACTTCAAGCTTTAGTCTGGAAGTGCAAATAGATGACTCTCAAGGGTTACAAGATACAGCTATTATCACTGTTGATCTCAATGATATTAATGATACCCCTGTTTTTGCGGAAAGTAGTTATGATTTTGCGATCGCTGAACATAGTGATGTGGGGACGATTTTAGGTTCCGTTAGTGCTAGCGATCAAGATGCAGGTGAGAGCTTAACCTATAGTTTCAGTGCTGGTAACGATAGCGGTATTTTTGCAGTGGATGCCCAAACAGGAGAAGTCACGATCGCCAACGGAGCTTTACTCGATTACGAAACCCAGATCTCTCACAATCTTACAGTCAGAGTTACCGACCTGAGTGGAGCTTATTACGAAAGTCAAGTGAGCGTTGATGTTACCGATAAAACAAACATCGTTTACAACACGAGCCTTGCTTTTGATATTGAAGAACGGGATGGCAATGATTCAGTTCTCAGTGAAATTGAATGGATTAATGGCATTATCAATGACAAATTAGATACTCTCTCTGATTCATTTAACTCAGTGCCTTCGTCATTAGGTAGTAATGAGTCTTTTGACCTCAATGAATATGAACTTACCAGTGACTTTGATTTACAAAATGGAGGTTTATCGGCAAATTTACCCATTGATGTACGGGTAGAACTTCCAGATGGGATCGCCCCTGGACAAAGTATCTTAGTGCGATCGGGCGCTAAACTGCAAAATACAGCGACGATGGTTGGATTTAGTCCTAGTTTAGATGTGGAGTTGGGACTCGATATCGATGTAAATCTCAATACCAGTGTTGACTTGCCTCCTGTTCTCACTAGCAAAATTCCGAGTCTTCCCTCCAGTGTGGAACTATTGGATGAAGACAATCTCGCTGTTGAGGGCTTATTTGAATTCGAAGCTTCAGAAATTTACAACGACAACCCCAATGTTGATACTTCTGCTAACGCCCTTTCAGTTCATCTACAAGATTCAGACTGGGTTAACTTTGATGCTAGTGGAGGCGTTACTTTACCTGAATTTAATATCTGGGAAAGAGTTATGGAAGCTCTGGGAGTTCCCACCGAAGTAACAATCACTGATGACAGTGGTAATAGTAGTGTGACGATCGATTTTTTACAAATGATCAATGGTGATGGCAGTGGTCTTACCCAAGGTACTTGGGGTAATAATGATACTTCCGTTAGTTGGTCTCAAAAAAATGGTTGGTCTTTTATTCATTATTTTGATGAAAATGAAAATCCTTATATCGATCGACTAACTTGGAATGGTGATCAATTTGCAGGTCAATTTGTCATCCACTACGACAGAAATAATCTTAATTCTCTTCTAGGAGCTGATGTCTATGGAACAATTAAGCAACCGAAAACGACTCTAAACTACGATTTATTTGATACTAATATCGACCCACGAGTAGGGCTAAATCAAAATCTCAGTTTAGGATTAGATTCTCTTCAAGGAACATTGATCTTCACGGAAATGGCAGTGGATGATCCAGAGCGTACGATCTATTTTGATACTGATTTTGTCAGCGGCAATCTCGAATCCAGTAATTTAACCACAACTTTAATTACCGTACCTTTAGGAGCAGATGCCAATGGTGATGGAGTAGTGGAAATTGCCACTGAGGTGAAACCTGATGTGAACGTAACTGATTACACAGAAGTTGATTTTAATGTTGACTATGACATCACTGCGGGTTCTTTAGATTACAGAACCACCATCAAATTTGACGCTGAGACTTATGAGATCATGACAGATAATTCGCGGTATGGGGATATTTGGGACAGTTTCCGATATGCAGCTCGACCTTGGCAACTAGTTGGTGCTTATGAATCTCGGTACAATTATGAGTGGAATTACTACGGAACTTACAGTAAAAGTTCTGTTAATGCTTTAGATCTTGACAGCTATGCAAATGTCTCCACACCTCTGGTTACTTCTTACAATCCTAATGTAGATACTGCTGAAGCTTTCACTGGGGGAACTCAAGTCGGGAACTTAATCTCCCACCTCATTCAAGAGGATCAAGATACTTATACTGCATCATTTAATACTACTCTTAATGGTTACAGTTTCACTTTAGATAGTAGTCCAGACCTAGGAAGCGTTATTAATAACAATGATGGAACGTTTACCTTTACTCTAGCCAATGACTTCACTTTCCTTGGCACTGGTGATTATGAAGATACCTTCTTCAATTACACTGCTACTGATGGTCTTGATATTCAAACTGGTACAATTGCACTGATTATGGAAGGAGATGATGGTGAGTTTATTTCCTATGAATCATCCAACTCGGCTGATTTTTATCTTTGGGATGGACTTTTAGATCTAACCCAAGAAACTTATGTTCTTACCCACGGATGGCGGAGTAATGGGGTTACAGACAAAGATTGGATCGATCTTGCTAAATCCATTAAGGATTATAGCCCTCATGCCAATATCATCTTTACTGACTGGACAGAACTTGCGGGGAATCTTAACTACTGGGAATCTGCTGATGATACGGAAACTGTCGGACAAGAGCTTGCTACTTTCCTAGACGAACAAGGTGTTGACGCTGCTACTACGACTTTGATTGGTCACAGTTTGGGTTCTCATGTTAGTGGTGTTGCTGGAGATACCTATGATGATCTTACAGGTAATAGTTCTTTCAGTGCGATCGTGGGCTTAGACCCAGCAGGCCCCGATTTTGAAGATGGAGCTAGAGGACTATCCAAACGATTAGATCCTTCTGATGCCGATCGCGTTGTTACGTTCCACTCTAGCCCAACTCTTGGCTACGATGGGCAATTGGGAGATGTTGATTTATATCTCAACTGGAGTGATTCATTAGATATTGTCAGTCATCAACCAGGTGAATCTAGTTTCTTTGGGAATCATGGTTATCCCATTGAGCTATTAAGCAGTCTCTATCAAGGTAGTGCCTATTCTCAAACTGATAATGGTGCAATATTTAACTACAACGAGGTTTTGAATCTGGCATCTGGTAGTTATGACATTAGTACTGTTGCACAAGTATGAAAATTCCACGTTGCTGAATTCACAGTAAGTTAAACAAAGATAAGTACTCATTCAAATACTTGACCTAAAATCATTTAAGGCAGTTTCTCATTTTCTTTTTCTGGCGCATAGCATCCTTCAGGGGCTTTTGACTTGCACGTAGCGCTATATACTTTCATTGCGGCTAAAACTTTGAAAGTACCAAAGAATTATGTTCAGACCTAATAGACTGAAGAAAATGCTTCAAGAAGGTTCTAAACCAATTGGTTGTTGGATTTTCCTCTCAGATAGCGACTCAATAGAACTTCTTTCTCTATGTGGATTCGATGCTTTTATCATTGATCATGAACATATTGCTTCAGACAGACGTGTCTTGGTTCAGCAACTTCGGGCAGCTCAGGCAACAGATGTGACCTGCATTTTACGAGTGCCTTCCCATGATCCAGTCTATATCAAGCATGGGTTGGATATTGGAGTAGAAGGTTTACTTGTGCCCACAGTAGAATCGGCAGATGAAGCAAGGGAAATTGTTGCGGCGACTCGCTACCGACCTCATGGCGGACATCGAGGGGTTGGTTATCCAGAATGTCGAGCAGCTAATTGGGGTTTAGCAGAGCTAGAATATCCGGCTAATTATCGAGAAAATCTAATAATCGCAGTCATTGTAGAAACTCTTCGGGGCTTTGAAAATATTGAACAGATTGCCGCAGTTGAAGGAATTGATATGGTATTTTTAGGCCCAGGAGATCTCACAGCAGAGCTAGTAAATGATTTTGCCGAACTAACTACTTTTGGGACTTATGACAACTCCGAACTTGACAGACTAATGGCAGAAGCTGAAGCGACGGTTCTGGGACGATCTGATTGTTGGCTTGCGGGAATAAGTCGCAATGCCACAGGAGGTCGCGAATTGTTTAATAAGGGTTATGATTTCGTAACGCCAACTGGTGATGCTTGGTTACTAGCTGATGCGGCTCGATCTGTTCTGCACCAAATGAAAGGGGATGTTTAATCAAAATTTGATCACTACCTTGCCGCAGTTCTGACCACTGAGCAGATACTCTACCGCAGCAGGTATAGATTCCAGACCCTGAAATTCCGTAGGATCGATCGCGACTCGAATTTGCTCGGTCGACAACATCTTTAACAGGCGATCGCGGGCTTCGGGAATATACTCCTTATACAGCGGCATCAAAAAACCTCGAACTGACGCGCCTTTCCAAAACAATTTATCGTAAATGCGAGCTTGCAATATTTGCTCCAAATCCTTGCCATACTCCGAGATAAAACCCACAATAACCAACCGCCCACGCACCGCCAAATTATCAAGACAAGTATCAAACATATTCTTGCCAATACATTCAAAAACCAGATTAATGCCCTGGGGATATTCTTTCTGGAGTACTTGAGCGACATTTTCGACTCGATAATTAATTACGCGATCGCAACCTAACTCCTTCAGTAATTGATATTTGGCATCCGAACCACAGGTTCCAATCACCTGATTGCCCGCTAATTTTGCTAATTGCACCGCAATATGACCAGTTCCTCCTCCAGCTGCGGTAACCATCACAACCTCTTGACTAGTCATTGCCCCCGCTTGCTCTAATGCCACTAAAGCCGATAACCCCGTAGGCATTAAAGTCAG
>JBCCYD010000140.1:0-13529 GCA_039190385.1 Cyanobacteria bacterium P01_F01_bin.143
AAGTTCTTGTCGAAAGATGATCTTGCCATGCCAAATAGTTATGATTTGTAACTAGAATAATAATCATTCTCAAATTTTAGGGAGAAGCCTTCCGATAAAAAATTTGTCTCGTAATGGTTTTTCTAATGCTTTAATGACCGCAGCGATCGCGTTTATTGTTAGTTCTGCGATCGCACAAACGACTGAGCAATTACAGCAGATTAAGCAATATAGTCTGGAAAGACAAATAGAATAATTTAATCAAATGAGGATACTTCTTTGATATATTTCGGACTAATTTTTCTTTTTAAATATTGGATTGATTTGTAGGGGCGAACGGCCGTGTATCAACATAAAATTTTGCAAAAATAGTCATTTTTGATTTAGTCTCGCTTTGATGGCTGGATGAACTAACTCATCAGGGACATGATTGCGCTCGATATATTCATTAATTTCTGTTTGATTATCCAAATAGAAACTTAGGGCATCGAAGACTTGGGCTAAGGTTAAATGAGGTAAATGTAGCGGAATTTCTTCTGGTCTAAGTCCTAAGCGCCAATTTTCGACAATAGCTCTTACTGGGGTTCTGGTTCCAGCAATAATTGGTTCTCCTGATAAGATTTCAGGTTGCCGAGTGACATAGCGAGAGCTTGTTGTGGGGATCATATTGATTGAGTTTTTGCGATCCTTAACTCTTGATATGATTGTAAGTGATCACTTTCTCAAGAATTAATGATTTATCATGCAAGGTAACTCCGAAGGTAGATTTTAGATAGAAAATAGATTTGGGAAAGTCAAAAGATGTTAGCTTTTGAGTATGAAAGATAAAGAGACATTTGAAGCCAAAATAGCAGCTCTGGAAAAGGAGAATCAAGCACTGCGAGAAAGAATAGTCCTAAAGGACTAGCTTCGCGTCGCAAACTAGAAAGGTATTTGGGAATAGATAGTCAGACCAGCTCGAAGCCACCATCGTCCGATGGTTTGAAAAAGAAGAAGGTTAATCGGACAAGGAGTTTACGGGAAAAAAGTAAGCGGACAACAGGAGGTCAAAAAGGACATAAAGGTAAGACATTAAAACAAGTAGTAGAACCAGACAAAATAATCAAGCATTGGGCACCAAATTGCTGCTCAGAATGTGGATGTGATGTCAGTCAAGAAAAAGTCATATCAGTATTGAAAAGACAAGTATTTGACATCCCCAAACCAAAGCTAGAAGTGACCGAACATCAAGTAGAAGTAAAACAATGTCCTCGGTGTCAAAAGAAGATACAAGGAAGTTTTCCCAAACAAGTCAAAGCCCCAGTGCAATATGGTGTGAGGATTAAAGCAGTATCAGCCTATCTTCAAAATCAGCATTTCATCCCTGAAGATAGATTAAGTGAAGTGCTCAAAGATTTATATGATTGCCCAATGAGTAGCAGAACCATTGCCAATATCAGCAAATCTCTGGGAAACAAGATGAAGAGCCTAGTAGAAAAATTAGCGGATTCAGTCAAAGCATCGCCAGTTAAGCATCTAGACGAGACAGGATTTCGCATTGCGGGTCAAACACAATGGTTACATGTCGTGTCGACAGCAACCGTAACCTGGTATCGACCAGCAGCTAAGCGCAAAGACCTCGAACCTTTAGAGGGAATTCAAGGTCGAGTGATTCATGATCACTGGAAGTCCTATTTTAAGATTAAAGGAGTGAGTCACGGTTTATGTAATGCCCATCATTTAAGAGAGCTCAAAGCTTTAGAAGAAATTGAGCAAGAATCTTGGGCTAAATCGATGAAGAAACTGCTAAACCTAGCTAATCAGTATCGAAAACGCTATCCAAAAAACATTCCCCAACCAATCCTAATACGACTAAATAAACTATATGAATCTATTCTAAGTCGAGGACTCGATTTCCATGAATCTTTACCTGCGTTAACTCGTAAAAGTAATCGAGGACGAGTCAAACGAAGAGTCGGTCATAACTTGCTATTGCGTCTGAAAGATTATGCCTGTGATGTTTTACGCTTTCTAACAGAAGCTGATGTTCCTTTTACGAACAATCAGGCTGAACGTGATTTACGAATGATGAAATGTAAGCAGAAGATTTCTGGATGCTTTCGTGCTTTTGATAGTGCGCTTGACTTTGCCAATATACGCTCTGTCCTCTCTACTGCTAGAAAACAGAATTTTAACCTTCTGGATATTCTCATACAAGTTTTATCTGACCAGTCTCCTGTCTTCTCCTGAAATACCTTGGGAGTTACCATGCAAGAAGAAAGCAATCAACCTCATATGGTTTATGGCTCGATTGATAAAGTTTAGGTACAGCTCAGCAATTACCGTGCCCATAGTAGTTTGCTCGGCCAGAGCATCACAAGATCTTGAGCAATACTACAATTATCTAAGTAGATTTAGGTATCATACATACAACTCGAAACCCTGTCCTATTATCACGACTTCCTTGGGTACTAAATACACGAGACGCTGCGCGGCAAATAAATGGTTTACTACACCAAGCTCCTCCTCGTATTATTTTTTTCCTTTGATTATTCTTTAATCTTTTTGCTCTGCCATCTGTGAGTGAATTTTGATAATTTCTTTCCCAATCATCTTGACACCATTCCCAGACATTTCCATGCATATTATTTAATCCAAAAGCATTAGGATAAAAACTACTTACTTGAATTGTCTTGTTCCTAAAGTCTCTTTTGAGCTCATTTTTATAGACACTCTGGCTATCGTAATTAACCAAATCTCCAGTGATGGTTTCTCCGAAGCTAAATGGTGTATTTGTGCCAGCGCGACAAGAATATTCCCATTCCGCCTCACTTGGTAATCGATATTTTTTCTCTGTATGTTGGGACAATCTTTCGCAAAATTCAACTGCATCATCCCAAGAAACTTTTTCTACTGGTAAAAACTTATCCTTGAAATAGGAAGGTTCAGGGTTAAGGTCTAGTTTGACTTTGGGAAAAGAAGCTATTATTTCCCATTGCGCTTGAGTTACTTGAAATTGCCCCATGAAAAAAGGTTGAACTGCTACTTTATGTTGAGGTTTTTCACTATTAAAGTCATCGAAATTAAATTTTTTGACAAGTCTTTCTATTTCCTCATCTTCTGTTCCCATTAAGAATTGTCCACCAGGAATATAGACTAGTTTTAAGCTTATATTATTTCCTAAATATTCTTCAAAGTACTGAGCTGACTTTTTAGAATCGTGTTGAATTAATTTTACTTTGCGATCTAATCTTGCAATTTTAAAATTAAAAGATTTAACCTCAATTCCATTAATATAGTCTATCTGTGATTGCTCCTGATTACGTAATCGCTCTAATTCTTGATTTTTTTCAGCCGAACACGCTCTCTCTTTTTGTAATTGTTGTTCTAGCTTCTGTTTTTCTTTTTTATGAGCTAATTCAATTTTTTGGAGATATTCTTTCTGTGATTGCTCCAATTCCTGAATTTGAGATTTCAATTTTTCGACTTCTACTATTTGTAGTTGATACGATTCAGGTCTTTTAGACTGCCAAGCTCTCAATGTAGCAGAAAATTCTTGCAACTTATTTTTTCTTCTTTTAGTAAACTTTTGTTTAACATTAAGATCCTCAACTATTAGGCTAATAGCATGATTTAGTTTGTCTTCTGCATCTCGATCTTCTATCGAAATATTTAAAAAACTTTTTAATGGGCCAGATAAATCATTATGTGATAAACCAGGCCCCAAAATCGGAATTATTAGTTTATCGGTTGTCCAGAAAGAGCCAGCTTCAAAGAGGATCCAAGCAGAATGAAGACTATCCTCAGTTATCAGTATGATTAGAGCTTCTGAGTTTTTAAGTTGATCTTTTATTTGATTTGTTATTGAAGAAGGACGAAGAGACAATCCATGATCGGGATTGCAAGTGTATAAAATGTCTTTTTCCTTAAGGTCGAGAGCTGCTAGCAGAAAGTCAACCAACTTATCAGCGATCGCCTCATCGGAATGACTGTGACTGATGAAAATGCGTGTCATAGTTTCTCTACTTGGTCTTTTGCTCTTTCCCAGATTTGCTTAGTCAACTATTACTTCTTAATTAATAGTATTTGATGCCCGACTAGCTTGCCAAGGAGATTTTTTTCAGTAAATTTGAGGGCAGAGATATCGCGATCGCATCTCCGAAAATTCCCTCAATAATCAAAATTCTTGGTTGATATCATTTGCTACTGTTCCAGGAATATCTCCGATATTTAAACCACCAGCACCACTGCTATTAATAGTTTTGCCAATGATATTTTGGTTACGACTGCGATCGCTTTTATCACCTTCAACAAAATCTCCTTTAACGTAGTAATCAGGAGTTTTTAATGCTAGTTCAATCATATTTTCTAGTTTTTGTATTCTCTCATTTTTCTCAGCTAAAAGCTTTTTGTTTACTTCATTCAAAACCTTAATGCGATTGTATTCCTCGAAATATTCAGCATTTAATTGAGATTTATCGGTGTTGGGTGAAGTTTTCAGTTTTAGCAACAAGTTATCTTCTCCTTTAACTTCCATTGCCGCGAATCTGAGATTGGCATCGGGATGATTTTCAGCGAGGTTTTTCCAAGCAAGCGCGATCGCCCTGGGGTCAATATTTTGATTGTGGTAAAGGTCGAGAGTATCAAAAATCGGTTTGATGAAATCTTCAAAGTCTCCTTCTGCAAAGTTTTCATTGCGATTGTCAGGTTTGCGATGTGGGTCAGGATTTTCTTTCGTAGGCAGGCGCAGATAAATATAATCGCATTTAACACTTCGTAAAATTGTGTTAACGGTAATTCCCCAATCTTCAATGAAGGCTCCAGTGAGAGTTGCTCCAGTAAAATCGGTTTTATCTAATTTGGTTTGCACTAATTTTGCTCTGGATAAATCGGCATCTTGTAAATTAGCTTCATTCAAGTCAGCACCAATGAAACTTGCATCGGTAAGATTTTTTCCTTGGAAATTAACGCCTCGTAAATCTTGACCGTCAAAGTTGTTATCTTGTCCAGTACCAGTTAACCATTGCTGAAGTTTTAGGTTTTTTAGATAAGTTTTTCCTGGTCGAGCTAAATCTAATTTCTTGGTGTTACGGAAACAAGTACGAGTAAGAATAGCGTCTCTAAAATCTGTGTTTTTAAAGGTTGCGTTGGTGAATATAGCATCAGTTAGGTTGCCATTTTGGAAATTAGTACCTCCAATGGATGCAAAGGCAACGGCAAGACGGCGAATCCAAGCATCTCGTTTATCTCCTTTTAGAGATCGCCAACCAATGTATGATCCCAATAAGGTAAAAGCTCCAGCGACAGTTCCAATAATTCCAGCGATAGCGATAGCGATATTTTCATCGATAGCAACAGCAGCAGTGAAAGCTCTAGCAACAGTAATAGCGAAAACTCTAGCGAAACTTCCAACCAAAGCGATAGCAACAGCGAAAGCTCCTGCGAAAGCGACAGTTCCCACTTCAGCGAAAGCCCCTGTGATAAAACCCTTACTAAAAGTACTAATCAGGAAAATTACTAAAATAATTGAAGAAAATAATCCTATATAAAAGTATTCTGGTTCACTATTGTCAAAGAACCCAAATACTAGGGCAGCTATCATGATAGCCAAGACTCCTGAGATTCCCGATAACAAGGAGGTAATAA
The DNA here is from genome assembly GCA_039190385.1 of Cyanobacteria bacterium P01_F01_bin.143. Taxonomy (GTDB): domain Bacteria; phylum Cyanobacteriota; class Cyanobacteriia; order Cyanobacteriales; family Xenococcaceae; genus Xenococcus. The sequence goes on from JBCCYD010000140.1 coordinate 5,605, forward strand.
ACAACAAAAAAGCTTACCCATCGCTTCTGTAGACCTGCTTTTACTCCAGTAAAATTTACTCCTTGAAGATTGGCATTCTTAAAATTAGCACCTGTAATATCCGTTTCACTAAAATCAGCTCCTGAAAGATCTTGTCCCTTAAAAGATTGACCACGAAGATTAACACGCTGAAAATTTCTTTCTCCTGCGGCATATCTTCTCAGAACCTCTGTAGCTTTCATTGGCGATGTTTCTTGTAGAATTAGATAATTAGAAGCTTCTAGATTTAGTAGTTGCGAAGCTTGATATCATTTTACCGTCTTTTCAGAAAAAGCTTGCAGTTTGTCTAACAATAAATCATTTATTCAAATCCAATATCATTACGCCGCAATGATTTGCCACTGTTGCCAATCGCTTGTCTAATGTGGCCAGAGGAAGTTTTAATCGTATCGCTAATTCTAAATAAGCAGCATTATACGCTGCTAATCCCTGCTTTCTTCCTAAAATTAAGGTTTCACTAAAAGCTTGTTGATCAGTTTTATCATCTATTACGATATCTAAAGCATCTAGAAGCAACAATGCCTGAGATGTTTGCTCCTGAGTAATTCTCCCTCTTCGTTCACCGACTAACAAAACATTTGCTATTTCCAACAACCAGATTGAGGGAACGATCGCTTGTTGATCTTCTAATAACCTTAAAACTGACTCAGCATAATCGCTATGTTCGTCTGAAAAAATCCAACTAATTGATACCGAACAATCTAGCACAAAATCGCTCAAAATCTTCTGCCCTCTTCAATCATTTCTCGAATTGATGAGCCATCTGAAGGAATTTCTTGTCTTAATTGACGAAATCCTGCAATGATTTCAGATATTTTCGGTTTTTCTTCTGATTCTGATGGTTGGACGACCACAACTACTTCAACATCTTTTTCTTTGAGGTTTTCGGGCATTTGAATTGTTAATATTCCATCAACGCCAACACGAGAGCGAAGCTTAATACTTTCCATCCTAGATTTCCATTGATTTTATTGTAATTTTGTCCCCTAAAACCCAATTCTGGTAGAACAAGAATTTAAGATTCTCTCAACTTTGGGAAACTTAGAGAACTTATGATCACTATAATATTTTTCTCCCAACCAAAGCTTCTCTAACTTCCAACATTGCCGAATAAGTTGGCAAAATATGCAAAGTTTCTTCCTGCTTAGTCAACTCCAAAGAAGTCGCGATCGCATCTCCCAAATCTTCTTGAATAATCAACTCAAAATTATTATTTTCTGTCTCAAGCTCTCCACAACTATATTGCAGCCGTAACGCCATATCGTAAACGCGATCGCCACTTACAATCAACTTCCCACCAATATTCACCAACTGCTCTGTATCCACATCCCAAATCCAAGAAACATCAGTCCCATCAGGAATGCGATCGTTTAATACTAATAAAGTTACCGCTGAATCTTTGGTCTTATTTATATCATTAACAGCTCTAATCGTCTCATTCATGCCCACAGGATTTTTCGACAATAAAATTCGCACCTGTTTATCATCAATCACCAACTCTTCAGCTCGACCAAAAGCTGCTTTAAAATTACTAACAGTCTCAAAAATAGCTTCCTTCTCAATGTCAAATTCTTGAGCTAATAATCCTGCCGCGATCGTATTATATTTATTGTAAACACCAATTAAAATCTGTCCCCATTCCTTACTATTAATCGCCGTTTTACTTTTAGCAAAACCACAATTAGAACATTGATAATCTCCTAAATGAGACAAATAAACTCCTTGATAATCTAATAAAGTGCCACAACTAGGACAATAAATGGAATCAACTGCATGGGGAATTTCCTCTAAATATAAATCTGGTTCACTTAAGCCAAAAAATAAAACCTTTTGCGTTAAGTTCTGTCCCAAATAATTCAAAGTTGGATCATCAGCATTCAGCACAATTGTGGTTTTAGGAGCTAAAGGTGCGATCGCTTTTTGCCATCTTTGCGCGATCGTATCAACTTCTCCATATCTATCTAATTGATCACGAAATAAATTCAAACCTAGAATATATTTTGGCTGACAATCTTTCAGTACTAAAGGCAAAATATTTTCGTCAACTTCAAGAATTGCATAATCAACATCCAAGTTCCCAGTAAGATCAGTATCCACTAGTAAAGCGGTAATCAAACCATTAATGAGATTCGCCCCACTAGAATTATGGGTAACACGATAGCCCTGGTCTTCCAAAATAGTTCTTAAAAGCAAAGAGGTCGTAGTTTTCCCATTAGTACCGACAATTAGGATTACTCCCTGCTTAACTTGTTCAAACATCAGAGGAAGTAAGCGAGGATGTAAACGACGAGAAATTTCTCCAGGCAATACCGAAGCCGCACCCAATCGTAGAGTTTTTACCATTCCTGTAACGGTTTTCGCGACACCTACGGCTAAACCTAAACGAATTCGATCTACCAGTTGCATTAGACTATCCTTTCGACTTGGGATTAATTCGGCTTCAGTCTATCACTGTTCTCCAATTTTCGTGGGATTGACTTTCGATTACAGAGCGATCGCTCTATCTCTCGACTAATTAACTAACAGTTTTATGGTGTAAAATAGCAGTATTAATACAGTCGAAAAGAGCGATGAAAATTATTCAATTAACGCCAGAAGTAGAAGATTTAATTAATAAGCAAGTTAAAACAGGAAAATACCAGGATGATTTAGCTGTTATTAAAGAAGGATTGCAACTGCTAGCCGAAAGAGAAAGAATGTATCAAGGAAGGTTTGAAGAATTGAAACAGGAAGTTCTGATTGGGGTAGAGGAGTTAAAACAAGGAGAAACCCTTGATGGAAGACAAGTCATCGAAAGATTGAAAGCCAAAAATACTCAATCAATGGATATTAACTAATGACCGTTATTTTACTGTCTCCGAAGGCAGAAGACGACTTAGAACACATTAATGATCGTGTTGCTTCTTATAATCCTCAAGCTGCTAATAAGTTATTAGACAAAATTCTTGATAAGTTTGAAATCTTAGCTAGTTTTCCTCAGATGGGTAAGAACAGGAACGAATTGGTAGAAGGTTTACGGAGTTTCCCGATAGAAGATTATTTAATCTTTTATTTTCCTGTGGAAAATGGAATTGAAATCGCCAGAGTAGTTAGTGGATATCGAGATTTAGAGTTCATGTTTAATCAAGAAGAAAGATAAAGTAATCGTTAATTTATCTTTGAACTCACCGCGATCACATTTTTTTCTTCATTACAGTAAACACGATAGTATCTAAAATTGTCATTAATCAAATTGAGGAGCATTACGCATTTTATCTCTAGCAATTTCTGGTATTTCCACATTCTCTAAATGCGAAAATCTTTTTTTAATTATCTCAGCAAGGTTTAAGGGGTTTTCTTTATTTTCGGTCTTTTTTCTATCTTGAGATAAATTATTCTGTTGAGAAACAGATTTAAAATCAGCAATAATTTCTTTAATCATTGCAATTTGTTTCAGACTTAAATTACTCACATCAATCACTTTATGTTTCATTATGGTTTGGCTAGCTAGCAATGATGTACTCTTAACTATAACGATAGCGATCTCATTTACATTTCAAATAGCTTATCGATTAATTCCGCAACGCCATCTCCGCTATTTTTGGTCATTATCCAATCACTACAATCTTTGAGCATGGGTAAAGCATTGGCAACTGACACAGACAATCCGCATAGTTTCAAAAGTGGAATATCATTTTCACCATCTCCAGCTCCTACTACTTGCTCTGGATTTAAATCCATTTGACTGAGGGCAGTCTTTAATCCTGAATATTTGTCTATACCTTCTGGCAGTAGCATCACTGTGTGTTTATTTAAATTAACTTGCCATGATAAATCTAATTCTGCGATAACTTTCGCTGTGGTTTGGCTGTTGTGAACCCAAGTAGAAATAATGCTTTGTCCGATAAATAATGGCTCAACCTGTCGTTTTTGGAGAGCTTTAATTAGAGAATTAGGAGGAGTTTCGCCAAGTAAAATTGTTTTATTCTTAGTAGGAAAATAAATTAAAGCTCCATTTTCAGCTACGATGCAGTCAAATGTTGAGACTTCTGAAAAAATATCGTAGAGATTATCAAGTCTTCTTCCTGTGACCATAATCAACTTACGACCTGTTTCTTGCCAACGTTTTAAAGCTAAATAGGTAGATTTTTTAACTTTGCCTTTAGTCGCGATCGTGCCATCATAATCAGTCGCTAATGCCTGATAGTCCATAATTGAGTTCTTAGTGAATATAGATTATTAATTTACTCGTATTTCTCGGCTTCTTCCCAATCTTCTTCTTCCCAATCAGGATATTGAGCTGGAGCTTCTCCTTTGCTTTCAATGACAGCTCCATAGTCAGCCCCCAAATCATTATCAGCGATTGTCTCCAATTGAAGGTCAAATTCCCACCAATCTCCAAAGTCAAAGATATAGGTCATGATGTCACCTTCTTTTAACAATAAATCAGCAATACAAATTTCATCAGTAGAAGGATAACCACTAGCATAAGGATGACTTATCTCGGCAGTGCAACCAAGCTGATTTTTGTAACGAAACATATCTAGATGGTCAGAATCAAAATCAACAGATTCTAAAATTAGTCGACTAAGAGTATCTAAGGTCATTTGACTAGAAATGGCAATTCGCCGCCAAATTTCACCTACAGAGACCTTAAACGTATAAATACCAGATATTTTCTCGGTTTGAGATAGGGTGAAAATGTTTTGCCATTCGGGAAAATATGGTTGTAAGATCGGGTGCAATTCGCCAAAAGACATTAGGGAATTTTTTGGAGCATCCCAGCTAATTTTCTCGCCAAACAAGGCATGAGTAATTACTTGGGTTAGAGCATCTCCTAATGCTAGTTTCTTCACTCTTTTTATGCGATAGCCTTTACCCACTTGTGGTTTGCCATATTCTACTTGCACGAGTCCAAAGAGTTTCATTAATGCCAAATTATGCGTTCCTGGCATATAGTTTAACGATTGTTGTTCGGCATAGTTAGGGATTTTTTGCTCTTTTTCTTTACTAAAACTCCAATATTGGAGACATTTGGTTCCTTCATTTAAATTATTGTGTCTTTCTCCCAACATCTCATCATTCGCCCGAATAAACCAGGATTCGAGGAGATTACAGTAACGTTCAGTGGGGTTAAAATTTTCCCAACAAGATAGCAATTCGGAGTTGATTTTTAAAAGAGCTTTTTTCCCACGACGTTCAATTTGTCCTAAGCCAGAAGCTCTGAGGAGAAGATAAAGGCCATTAATTGGAGGATAGGATTTTTGTTGCGGACGTTTAAGATTGGTTTGAATTGGTTCGCTGATGCGTTGGTTAAGCTCGGCGAGGATCTTCATTGGTAGCAAATTTTGCTTGCCACTGACAGGAATTTCGCGATCGCCAATAAAATCTAGTAAGGTTTGGAAATCTTGCAGGATATTCCCTGGCTCAGTTTCGGTAATTTTCTGTTGTTGTAAAGTAGAAATTGCATCTTGGGACAAGGGTGGTAATGCTTCAGAAAACATAGTTTTTAAACGTTTCCGTGAAAGGGATATTTCTCTAAGATTTTATGTCATTTAGCTACACTAAGAACGACATAAATCAACACTCAAGCGAGCTTCACAGGTTAAGCGTTCTGAAGCTGTTAAATCTTCCATTTCCAGATCCCGACGCAGCACCATGCCATTATGTCCAGTAATAAACCGAGGAAGTTGCTCAAATTCAATTAAGTCTAAGGTTTTAATATCATAGGTGGTATAGGTCATAAGTTCTGGCGAGGCAAAATCAATATCAATCACAGTAATAGCCTTTTGCGGTGACAATTTACTATCAATCAATGATCGTGGTCCAGAACCGATAAGACCTAGATTTAATAGTTGTAATTCTCCTTTATGTCCTGGGTAATAGGCGTGATGATGTCCGCTAATATAGGTATGAACCTGATGGCGCTCTAACATAGCTAGTAATTGATCAGCATTAGCCATCACTTCTCCTGGTTTATCTTTACCGACGGCAATAACATAGAGAGGTAAATGACCAAGTAAAATCTTTAGCTTGGCCGATCGAGCTTCGGGACTTTCTAACGCCTGCTCGACCCAATCTAGTTTGTCCTGGGGAATTTTAGCCGATGAGCCATCCCAAACAAGAAAAAAAACATCTTTGAATTTAAAGCTGTAGTAAAAGGGAAATTCGTAGCGCTCGACAAATTCAATTCCTGGATCATGGGTCGGGTTATTCCAATAGTTAGCCGCAACAGTTCTGTCTCGCTCGAACAAAAAATTTCCAGATGAATTTTGGGCTCCTGAGCCATCATGATTGCCAATTGTGAATCCATAGGGAATATTTCCCTGACGCAAAGGAGCTGCCACATGCTCATCAAAGGCTTGCCACATAGCTTTTAGCTGAGTTTCTGAAAGGCTGGATTTTTGTCCTGCTATCATGTCGCCACCGCAAATCACCATATCTGGCTGCCAAAAAGGTAAAAGTGCGATCGCTTTATCTACTTCGGGATCATAATCTGTTGCCCCATAAACTCCATTCAAGTCACTAATCGCTACTAAGCGGATATCCCCTCGGGGCGGGTTATAGATTTCTGCTGAGGTTTGGGCGATCGCAGAAGCAGCAGAAGTTTCAAAATTAGAAGGAGTAGTGATTTGCAGCAGCTTAGATTGGCAAGCATGGAGCGCCATCACTAGACAGAATACTAACAGGCTATTCAGTAGAATTTGTATTCGCGATCGCCAAAATCTCATAAATAATATGGAGAAGATTATTAACTTTCAGTAGTTCTTAGTTTTTTAAACTTTTTGGTTAAAGCTGGAGCATAAAACATGATGGCAATTCCTGAGACGACTAATCCTGAGCCTAGCCAAGTTAACGCTGTTACCCAAGCAGGCTCTCGTTTTACTTGCAAAGTAGATTGACTTAAATCTCCAGGGTTCCAAGAAGCTTGGGCAATTTTCCAGCCTTTATACCAAGTAGGATGATTCATCCAAACATCTCTTTCTTCTAGAAGATTATCTTGTTGATCGGCGATCGTAATCTTGCTTGTCCACATGGCAACAGATTGAGAACCTTCATTGCGATCTACGATAAAGTCTTCTAATTTAATTGCAAAGGGTAGTTCAAAGAAATTGGGACTAAAGGCGGCGTAGATTTCTCCATCACGATCTGCGATCGCGGTTGGCTCTGCCCAAGGTAACCAAGCTTCTTTCCCTGTCGGAGTTTTCACAAGTAAGGCCGCAGATCCTTGAACATTAGGATTTTGAGCCAGCACTATTTCTCGTTCGATTTGGGCATTGGGAATATATTTAGCTAGCGTAATTTGAAAATCTGCCCAACCAGGAGCTACCGATTCTCCTACGACATATTCACCAGAACTAAAACCCTTGGAAGAGTTGGCCGCATAGAAAAGTTGATTATCGTTGCCGACGATAACTTTGAAGTAATCTGCGACTTGGGGGGGCGGAACTTGATAATCAATTTGTAGATCAGAAATAGCTGTTCCTGAAATAGTTGCATGAATTGGCGAAAAGTCGGGATTGCCAAAGACAAACCATCTTTCTAAACTTTTTTCGTCAGCAACTGCTAATAAAATTGCTGGGTTATTAAATTGCTCTGAAGCGGAGATGGGATGATTATCGGCATCGAGACGAAAATCGGGGAAAAAATCGATGACCTTTACTTTTAAGTTGGCAATTTCAACTGTGGAATTTTGATTTTCTTTGAGATCGAAAAAACCAGAAGCCAAAGCTGAAGCTATCTTAACTTCTCCCCAAGGATGTTCTGGTTCTGCTGGGGGAGCCAATAGGTTTTCTAATTGAGATTTGCTATGGGCTTTGATGATCTCTAATTCCGCTGGGCCGATCGCGATCGCATCGTAACCACTGGGAGCCACAGCTAAGGAGCGGTTGAGCGTTTGACCCATG
>JBCCYD010000141.1:0-13516 GCA_039190385.1 Cyanobacteria bacterium P01_F01_bin.143
CTTGACAAATTTCCTAATTCCTTAACTTGTGACCAATGATGGTAATCTTCCATAAAAAGACTTTAATTTTGATATTATGGTCTATAGTGTCTCTCCATATAGAAGGTGAAGCAACCTTTAAAAAAAAAGCTTAAGGTGCGATTGATGATTAACGAATTAGATCAAAATTTGCTAGGGTCTACTGTGGATATTCCGGAAAAAGAGATTTGGCTCTGGAAAAATCAATCAGCCCTCAAATCCTTAAACCAAGGATTAGAAGAAGCCACAAAAGGAGAAACTCAAGATCTTGGTTCTTTTGCTGAATACGCAGATTTAGATATCGATGACTAAAATTCTATTTAGAAGCAATAAAGCGTGAAATTATAGAAATGTGGCGATCGCAGAAACATCACTAACTATCAACGATCGCGATTCAAATTCTCTGTCCGATTGCCCAACAAGAACAATTTAGAACCCCAAAAAAAATTCTGGTCATAATATTATGGTTAGACTCCAATTTAGATAAAAAAATATTTGAATGAAAATTACCATTATTGGTTGTGGATATGTCGGAAGTGCGATCGCTCGTTTATGGCAGAAAAATGGTCATCAAGTAACAGTGACCACCACTACAGCGGAAAAAGTTGCTAAATTATCCGTGATCGCCGATAAAGTAGTGATTCTCGATGGCAAAGACAGCAAAGTGATCGCAGATCTCATTCAAGATCAAGATATAGTCTTATTTTCCGTTGGTGCCAGAACCAGAGAGCTAGATATTTATCGTCAAACCTATCTTGGTACAGCTACTAATCTAGTCACAGCATTACAAAATAACCAAACTGTTAAACAAGTAATTTATACAAGCAGTTATGGTATTTTAGGCGATAAAAAAGGTGCTTGGACAGATGAAACCGCACCAGTCGCTCCTGCTAATGAAAATGGCAAAATATTAGTCCAAACCGAAGAAGTATTAAACTCCGCCAGTTCACTGAGTCGAAAAGTATGTATTCTGCGATTATCAGGTATTTATGGGCCAGAAAGAACATTAATCAAAATCTTTAAAAGATCTGTGGGAACTACTCGTCCAGGAGCAGGCACAGATCATAGCAATTGGGTTCATCTAGAAGATATTGTTAATGGGATTGAACTCGCTAGAGCGAAACAATTAGAGGGAATTTATAATCTCAATAGTGATGAAGTTCTAGAAACTCGTGAATTCTTCCGCCGGTTGTTTGAAACTTATAACTTTCCGCTGATTACTTGGGATACCAGCAAAGCTTCTAATCGCCCTTATAATTTGCGATTATCGAATCAAAAGATTAAAGATGCTGGCCTAAAGTTAGTTCATCCTAATATTGTTTTTAATTTATGATTTTTTCTACGTTATCTTTTTTTATTACAAAGATGTTTCTACTTTTCATGGCGGCTAAAAATAATTCTGTTGATAAGGCTTGTTCTACAGGATAAATACCAGGTTTGCTTAATTTGCCTTCGAGGATTAATTGCGCAACGCTTCCCGTTCCTGCTCCTGCTGCGATCGCGGTATCGGAATAAACCATAGTCGAACAATAGCTGGTCTCTTGCCCAGCTTTAATTCCCGTAACTTCTGCTTGCATAGCAACGCCAATCCCACTGAATCTATCTGTTGCCATTGTCATCCAATAACTAACTTGTGAGAGAAATTCTATGCCGAATTTACTAGTCATTACAGCTTGGGGAAATAGATTAGCAGTCATCCAAGTTAGATGATTATAAATATCAGGAGCTGAACCAAATTTTGTAATCACAGTATCGACATCAAAGGAATCTGCAAAGGTATAGGTTTCAGCGACATCAAACCAATATACACCTGTTTTGCCGTAAGGTTGGGGAAATTCAATAATTTCTCGTTCGGTGTAGGGTTTCTTGGGTTGCCATTGACCATCGAGCCAAACATCAAAGCTTGATTGTAAACCGAGAAAGGTAGTGCGCATGACGGTTACTCCGGCACCACCAGAACCGGCAACGACATAACTTAATTTGATTTTTTGTGGCTTATCAAATTGTTCTACACCTTGTTTGACCATGCTATTGGAAATGCCAGGGAAAACTCCCGTGTTTAAGATGGCAGTGATTCCTGATTCTACTGCGCGATCGCGCCAAGGAATGACTTTTTGATATAGGGAACGATGATCGCTAACGTCTAGATAGTCAACTCCTAAGTCGATGCAAGTTGCTAAAACTTTGCCCTCTCGATAGTGGAAAGGGCCTGCACAATGGATTACTAAATCTACAGACGCGATCGCGTTTTTTAAGGTTGCTGAATCTTCTAAGTCTAAAGCGAGAAATTCTAAAGGAGCAGTAACAATTTGCGACTTTCTGCTGGTAACAATTACTTTGCTATCGGTATGAGTTAGTATGTCTTGGGCAACACTGGCACCAATTCTGCCACAACCACCAATTACTAATACTTTCTTTGGCATAAGTTATCTATTTTAGACTCAAGTTTTTTTGATTTTATCCTGTGGTTTGTCTTAGTTAGAAAGCGCGATCGCGTTTTAATTAGCACGATATCTAATATCTTCTGGATTTTCCGTCTCTTGACACTAATTTTTTCTTCCTTTCTAGCAAGCCCTAAACAAAAGTCATGATTTTATATTTAGTGAGTTATGCAGAGGTATGAATGTAATGACGAGTCTGGTATTTCAGCAAAGAAGGCATAACATGAGAAATGTCTTCCCTCAACTTCCATTTTTCAGCTAAAGGTTCTAAGTTCTTTAAATCACTATTATTTATATCCTGCGGCATATCAGATAGACTTTGCTCAATCTTCCTAGCCAATCCCGCAAGTTCACGTTTTTGAGTTCTAGGAACACAATTGTAGCCACGAAAACGATCTATTAAATAGCCAGCCTTTCTTAATTCTTCCGCATTTAACTCACTCAAACTAAATTCTGGAATATAACCTTCATGCCATAAAGCTAGGACAATTGGTTTTAAGTCTTCTACAGATAGATGACAAAAAGAGAAGCTAATAACCTTCCTAAATTTTGTGTTTAAACTCATTGCACCTCTTCCTTCAAATAAAGATAAATTTATTCGCGCAAATCACATTGCTTAAGAATCGAGACTATAAACCCATCAACAGGTAATAATATACAGATGGACAAAAACCCTTAGCTAGATCGTTGATACTGTGACAGAAGCAAAAAGCTACAAACATACCGTAAATCTTCCCCAGACTGACTTTAACATGCGCGCTAATGCCGTGAAGCGAGAGCCAGAATTACAAAACTATTGGGCAGAAAAACAAATTTACGAGCAACTGTCACAGAATAATCCCAAAGAAACCTTTATTCTCCATGATGGCCCACCCTATGCCAACGGCTCGCTACATATGGGTCATGCACTGAATAAAATTCTCAAAGATATTATCAACAAATATAAGCTGCTCCAGGGACATAAAACCGATTATATTCCTGGTTGGGATTGCCACGGACTACCCATCGAACTAAAAGTATTACAAAAAATTAAATCCAAAGAAAGGAAAAATTTAACCCCTCTCAAACTCCGACAAAAAGCAAAGCAATTTGCTCTAGAAGCCAAACAAGAACAAGCTGAAGGCTTTAAACGTTATGGTGTTTGGGGAAACTGGGAACACCCCTATCTTACCCTTACCCCCGAATATGAAGCAGCCCAAATCGCTGTATTTGGTGAAATGGCACTCAAAGGCTATATCTATCGTGGCCTCAAGCCCGTACATTGGAGTCCCAGCTCCCGCACAGCATTAGCCGAAGCCGAATTAGAATATCCCGAAGGTCACACTTCTCCTAGTATCTATGCCGCATTTCCTGTCGTCAGTTTAGGAGATAACGCCCCAGAATTAGAACAATATTTACCGAATTTAGCTGTAGCAATTTGGACTACGACACCTTGGACAATTCCTGGTAATTTGGCCGTAGCAGTTAATGGTGATTTGGAATATGCCGTTGCGGAAACATCAGGCAAACATATTATTGTTGCGAAGGATCTAGTTGAACAATTGGCTGCAACCTTTGAAACAGATTTAACAATTCAAACTACCGTCACAGGTAAAACATTAGAAGGCATTGCCTATCGTCATCCCCTGTTCGATCGCGAAAGCAATGTTGTCATCGGAGGAGACTATATCACAACCGAATCTGGTACAGGTTTAGTTCATACTGCTCCAGGACATGGTCAAGAAGATTACATCACCGGACAAAAATATGGTTTACCAATTCTTTCTCCCGTAGATGATAGCGGCAAATTCACCGCAGAAGCAGGTAAGTTTGCAGGCTTACAAGTAGTTGCCAAAGGGAACGAAAAAGTTAGTGTAGGTAATCAAGCCATCATCGATGCACTTCAAGAAGCAGGTTCTCTGTTAAAGCATGAGGAATATGCCCATAAATATCCCTATGACTGGCGTACGAAAAAACCCACTATTTTCCGTGCTACTGAACAATGGTTTGCCTCTGTAGAAGGATTTCGGGATGCTGCTTTAACCGCCATTAAATCTGTAACTTGGATACCTGCGGCGGGAGAAAATCGGATTACGCCAATGGTCAGCGATCGCTCTGACTGGTGCATCTCTCGGCAACGCAGTTGGGGTGTACCAATTCCTGTATTTTACGATGAGGAAACTAACGAAGCTTTACTCACAGAAGAAACTATTAACCATGTACAAGCAATCATTGCCGATAAAGGCTCCGATGCTTGGTGGGAATTATCCATAGAAGAACTATTACCAGAACAGTATCGCAATAACGGCAAAACCTATCGCAAAGGAACCGATACGATGGATGTCTGGTTTGATTCTGGTTCATCTTGGGCTTCTGTGGCTAAAGCAAGGGGTTTAAAATATCCTGTCGATATGTACCTCGAAGGCAGCGATCAACATCGGGGTTGGTTCCAATCTAGTTTGCTCACCAGTGTGGCAGTTAATGACACGGCACCCTATAAAACTGTACTGACTCATGGTTATGTGGTGGATTCTAATGGGCGCAAGATGAGTAAGTCTTTGGGTAATGGGGTTGACCCCAAAGTCATTATCGAAGGTGGCAATAATAAAAAACAGGAACCGCCCTATGGTGCTGATGTGCTGCGGTTATGGGTTTCTTCGGTTGATTATTCTTCTGATGTGCGGATCGGCAATAGCATTGTTAAACAGTTGGGAGATATCTATCGCAAGATTCGCAATACTGCCCGTTTTTTGTTAGGTAACATCCATGATTTTGATCCAAAAACAGATGCTGTTGCTTATGAAGATTTACCTGAATTAGATAAATACATGTTGCATCGGATCACAGAAGTATTTTCTGAGATTACTGAAGCCTATGAAAGTTATCAGTTTTATCGTTTCTTCCAAACAGTGCAAAATTTCTGTGTGGTAGATTTATCTAATTTTTATTTGGATATTGCCAAAGATCGTTTGTATATCAGTAGTTTAGGTTCTTTTCGTCGTCAGAGTTGTCAAACAGTTTTGGCGATCGCGGTAGAAAATTTAGCCAAAGCGATCGCGCCTGTATTGTGTCACATGGCCGAAGATATCTGGCAATCTCTACCCTATGACACTGGATATGATTCTGTGTTCCAGTCTGGTTGGTTAGAAATCAAAGCAGAATGGCAAAAGCCCGACTTGGTGGAATATTGGCAAGAAATTCGAAATCTACGAGATGACGTTAATAAGGTAATGGAAGAAGCCAGAAAAGATAAGGCGATCGGTTCTTCTTTAGATGCCAAAGTTTTACTTTCTCCTGCTGATGTAGAGTTGAAAAGTAAACTAGATTCTCTTAACCCAACTAATTTAGCAGATGCTAAATCCGTCGACGAATTACGATATTTTTTCTTGGCTTCTCAAGTAGATTTAGTAGATAGTAGTGAGTTAATTGAGCAAGCACCATACAAAAGCCAATCTGATACTATTTCGATCTCGATTGTCAAAGCTGATGGAGAAAAATGCGATCGCTGTTGGAATTATTCTACTACTGTAGGTGATTTTAAAGATGACCCGACACTCTGCGATCGCTGCAATAGTGCTTTAAAAGGAGAGTTTTAGTTATTGGTTAACTTTATTGTAATTAAATGTATGACAATATTTGCAAATTTATCGCAGAAGAATTTAGCGAAGACATTGCTACTTGGATATTAGGCACTCAAGTAAGCCTAACCCAACTCAGTCCCAAAGAACTTTCGGTCGAGCCGATTCGAGCAGACTCATTGATTCTGCTGACTTCGGAGAAGTTAATTCTCCATCTCGAATTCCAGACCAATCCCGATGAAAAAATTCCCTTTCGGATGCTAGATTATCGGGTTAGAAGCCATCGGCGTTTCCCTGATAAAGAAATGATTCAGGTCGTTATTTACCTTAAACCAAGCACTTCAGATTTGGTCTATCAAGATCACTTTCGATTAAGTCGCACTAACCACGAATTTGATATCATTCGGTTATGGGAACAGCCAACAGAAAAGTTTCTCAGTTCAATAGGATTGTTACCCTTTGCCGTTTTAAGTCAAACTAATGACAAAAGAGCAGTTTTGTCGCAGGTTGCCCAAGTTATAGACTCTATTCCGCAAAAAGATATCAGAAGTAATATTGCCGCTTGTACCGATATTTTGGCGGGCTTAGTTTTAGATAAACAAATTATTATTAACCTTTTAAGAGAGGAAATTATGCGTGAATCTGTTATTTATCAAGATATTTTACAACAAGGAATTGCCAGAGGAATTGAACAAGGAATTGAGCAAGGAATTGAGCAAGTTGCCTTGAATATGCTTCAAGAAGGAATAGAAGTCAGACAAGTAGCAAAATTAACTAATTTATCCTTAGAACAAATCGAAAATCTCCAAAAAAGTTTTTCAGCAGGAGAACAAAAATGACTTTAAATCTTGCAAGACTATGTTGTGTGCCCCTCTCGTTATTAGCAGTAACGATCGCGAGTCCTGCGATCGCGAAACAACTACCAACAACCCAAATAAATCTAGCTCAATCCGTCCCAAAACAAGGCAACTCAAATCTCCTGCAACAAGGCCAAAAATATTACCAAACAGGGCAGTTTGCCGCCGCAGCTAATACTTGGCAAGAAGCTCTAGTAACTTATCAAGCCCTTGATCAAAATAGCAAACAAATCCAAACCCTGAACTATCTCTCTTCAGCCTATCAAGAATTGGGTCAATGGCAAGAATCCCAAAACGCGATCGCCAATAGTCTCGACTTGCTATCAGATTCGTCAAATTTAGATCGCAACACTCTACTACTACGAGGACAAGCCCTTAATAATCAGGGCAAACTAGAATTTTCCCAAGGACAAACCGAAACCGCATTTAAAACTTGGCAGCAAGCCATCAGCGATTACGATGCAGCTGGTGATGAGACAGGAAAACTAATCGCCTCCCTTAATCAGGCGCAAGCCCTGCAAGCGATGGGTAAATACCGTCAAACTAAATCTCTCCTCGAAGAACTAGTTACACAACTGCGACAACAACCAGATACTTTGCTCAAAGCTCAGGGGTTAAGAAGTTTGGGAATTGCATTGCAAACCATTGGCGATCCCATACAGTCCAAGGGAATTTTAGAATCAAGCCTCGCGATCGCGCAACAACTAGCTTCTCCTCAAGATATTAGTGCGGCTTATTTTGGCATTGGCAATGTGGCCCAGGACTTAGGGGAATATGAGATCGCTTTGACCTACTATCAAGAAACTATTGAATTATCTCTGGAGAAAATTACCGAACTCCAAGCCCAACTGAACCAACTCAGCATCTTAGTCAAACTGGAAAATTGGCAATCAGCAGCAGATTTAGTTCCGGCGATCGCAAATAATCTCTCCCAACTAACCCCTAGTCGCGCCAGCATATACGCCAGGGTCAATCTAGCAGAAACCTTAATGGATGGAACAAGAGAATCTAAAATTGTTGCTATTCCAGAAATCGCTCATTTTTTAGGTACAGCAGTCCAACAGGCTAGACAAATCTCAGATCCGAGAGCCGAAGCTTATGCCCTCAATCAATTGGGGAAACTCTATCAACAGCAAAACCAATTATCAGAAGCTCAAGAACTTACCGAAAAATCTCTCCATCTGGCTCAATCTATCAATGCCGATGATATAACAGCCCGCTCGGCAACCCAATTAGGCAATATTCGTCAAGAACAAGGAAATATTGATGGCGCGATCGCAGCCTATGACATTTCTTTTATTAAATTGCAATCGTTGCGTAGCGATCTTGTGAGCATTAATTCTAATGTGCAGTTTACCTTCAAAGAAAGTATTGAGCCGACCTACCGAGAGTATGTAGGTTTGTTATTACAAAAAGATGATAATCAGGAAAATCTTCAAAAAGCTCGGCAAGTGATGGAATCTTTGCAAGTTGCCGAATTAGATAATTTCTTTCGGGATGCCTGTTTAGATACCTATCCTGTAGTGGTTGATGAGATAGATGTTCAAGCGGCGGTGATTTATCCGATTATCCTTCGCGATCGCCTGGAAGTGATCCTCTCTCTTCCCCAGCAACCATTGCGTCATTACTCAACACCTTTAAACTCAGACCAAGTAGAAACTATCCTCAAGCAGTTCTACTCTTCGATGTCTCCTGGTTATCCCCGAAATGAAGGCTTAAAAGCTGCCGAACAGGTTTATGATTGGCTGATTAGACCTGCTGAAGCGATATTGCAAGAGAGTAATAGCCAAACTTTGGTTTTTGTTCCTGATGGTTTTTTCCGTAACTTACCCATGAGTGCCCTTTATGATGGCGAAAAATATCTGATTGAAAACTATGGAGTTGCGGTTAGTCCAGGTTTACAGCTATTTCCTGAAGGAATACAGGGCAAAGATCTTTCTCTATTGGCCGTGGGGCTCACTGAGGCTCGCCAAGGTTTTACTTCCCTGCCTGGAGTTTCTGGGGAAGTGACACAAGTTACGAAAGAATTAGATTCTGAAGTTTTACTTGATCAAGAATTTACTCAAGATAGTTTTAGGGTTATTTTAAATGAAAAATCCTTTCCCATTGTTCATTTAGCGACTCATGGGCAATTTAGTTCCAATCCCGAGGAAACTTTTCTTTTGACTTGGAGCGATCGCATTTCAATTCAAGATTTTGATTCTCTCTTTCAACAAAGAAGATTGGGTATTCTCGAACCGATTGAACTTTTGGTCATGAGTGCTTGTCAGACAGCGGCAGGAGATAACAGGGCAACTTTGGGCTTAGCAGGATTTGCTCTACGTTCAGGAGCCAGAAGTACGGTTGCTAGTTTATGGTCGGTCAGCGATCGCGCAACCTCTGATTTGATGCAGGAATTTTATGCTCAATTAAGTGGTGGCAACATTAGTAAGTCTGAAGCAATACGACAAGCTCAGTTAAAAGTTTTATCCAATCCAGTACATAAACATCCCTATTTTTGGTCAAGCTTCATATTAGTCGGAAATTGGTTATAAATATTAGTATTTTGTTCCATCAGTTCAGTACCTGGTAAAGTGAGAAATTGGTCAATGTAATATTTGATTATACTTTTAGGAACTATTTCCTCTTCGGATTGGCAAAATGGATAAGAATCGGGAAATTATTGTTGTTGGTGGCGGCGTTATTGGATTAGCGATCGCGGTTGAACTAAAGTTGCGAGGTGCAGACGTTACCGTAATCTCTCGTGATGTTCAACAAGCGGCCTCCGGTGCAGCAGCAGGTATGTTAGCTCCGATGGCAGAACAAATCACGGACTCCCAGATGTTGGATTTATGTCTGCGATCGCGTTGGCTCTATCCTGAATGGACAAGTAAGCTGGAAAATCTCACGGGAATCGCTACGGGTTATTGGCCCTGCGGGATTTTAGCGCCCTCCTTTGGGGAAATGGGGAGATGGGGAGATGGGGAGACAAGGAGACAAGGAGATAGGGAGAGTGGGAATAAGACTTGGTTGGATCGTGAGGCCATTGAATTTTATCAACCAGGATTAGGTAAAGATGTAGTCGGTGGTTGGTGGTATCCCGAAGATGGACAGGTTGATAATCGTTGTTTAATGCGATCGCTGATTCAAGCAGCACAAAATTTAAAAATCGAAATTCAAGAAGGTGTTACTGTCCAAGGCATTCAACAAAAAGCAGGTCAAGTAACCAATATCATGACCAGCCAAGGCGACCTAACTGCCGAAAAATATGTTCTAGCAACGGGATCTTGGGCAAGTCAGTTATTACCAATACCAGTCAAACCAGTCAAAGGGCAAATGATGTCGCTGAGAATGCCCCATCAGCCCCATGAACCCTATCCGTTACAAAGAGTTTTGTTCGGTGACAATATTTATTTTGTTCCGCGACAAGATGGAAGACTAATTCTAGGTGCAACAGTTGAAAAAGTTGGTTGGACTCCTCATAATACGCCCCAAGGAATTCAAAACTTATTAAATAAAGCGACAAAACTATATCCAGCCGTTGCTGATTGGCAAATTGAAGAATTTTGGTGGGGTTTTCGTCCAGGAACTCCCGATGAATTGCCAATACTGGGAACTAGTCCTTGCGATAATTTGTATTTTGCGACGGGTCATTATCGTAATGGGATCTTACTGGCTCCTGTGACAGCGTCTTTAATTGCTGATTTACTTCTAGAACAAAAAGCCGATCCTTTGCTGTCTCATTTTAGTTGGCAACGTTTTTCGAAGTCTTATCCCAGTAAAACAACTATTTCAAGCAATAATGGCCATAATATTCAGAATGGTCATAATGGTAAACATCCTAATTTATCCTTAGAAGTTACAGAAAAATCTCCTATGTCAATTGTTGCGTCCCCTTTGCCCGCTGCTAATTCTCTAATCGCCTCATCAGATCAACCTCTGACCATTGCCGGAAAAACCTTTAAGTCTCGGTTGATGACTGGGACAGGAAAATATCCTAATCTCGAAGCGATGCAACATAGTATTGTCGCCAGTGGTTGTGAGATTGTGACCGTGGCGGTGCGTCGAGTGCAAACTAAGGCAGCGGGTCATGAAGGTTTAGCTGAAGCCATTGATTGGCAAAAAATCTGGATGTTACCTAATACCGCAGGATGCAAAACTGCCGAGGAAGCAATTCGGGTAGCTCGTCTGGGGCGGGAAATGGCGAAGTTATTAGGTCAAGAAGATAATAATTTTGTCAAATTGGAAGTTATTCCCGATGCCAAATATTTATTGCCCGATCCGATTGGGACTCTCGAAGCATCGGAGCAACTTGTGAAAGAAGGTTTTGCTGTGCTTCCTTATATCAATGCTGATCCTCTTTTGGCTAAACGTTTGGAGGAGGTTGGTTGTGCGACGGTGATGCCTTTGGGTTCGCCGATTGGTTCCGGCCAGGGCATTAGAAATACTGCCAATATTGAAATTATTATCGAGCAGGCGAATATTCCTGTGGTAGTTGATGCGGGAATTGGTACTCCCAGTGAGGCGGCTCAAGCGATGGAAATGGGAGCTGATGCTTTATTGGTTAATAGCGCGATCGCGCTGGCAAAAAATCCCCCAGCAATGGCCCAGGCTATGGGATTAGCAGCAGTTGCGGGAAGACTTGCCTATGTTGCAGGGCGGATTCCTGTGAAACAATATGCTAGTGCGAGTTCTCCCCTTACTGGGCTAATTAATCAATAAAAAGAACTATCATGAATTCCCAACAACCTTGTCATCATTGCGAAGGAAAAGGCTATATCAACATTCGAGATTGTGCTGGAGAAATTCAAAGAACTGAAACTTGTTCTTTTTGTTCTGGGCTGGGATATCAAGAAAAAGAGCAAGAAGACGAAGCAGAAGAATAGCATTTCCTTAAACATATCGAAGACATAGCACACCATAAGGTGATAATCTATAAGTTGGCAAATTTTAGATTAAATTAAGATTTACTCTGCCATATAAAAATATCTAAACCACCAAGTAGAAGCAAAGCATGGTAGCCACAACAGATAAAACAATAGGTAAAATTACTCAAGTTATCGGTCCCGTTATCGATGCTGAATTCCCCAGTGGGAAAATGCCCCGTATTTATAACGCTTTAAAAGTACAGGGAAAAAACACCTCAGGCCAAGATGTTTCTGTAACTTGTGAAGTACAGCAGTTACTTGGGGATAATCAAGTTCGTGCAGTTGCCATGAGTGGAACTGATGGGATTGTCCGCGGCATGGAAGTTGAAGATACAGGAGCACCCATTAGTGTGCCTGTTGGAAAAGCTACTTTAGGTAGAATTTTCAACGTTCTTGGTGAACCTGTTGATAATAAAGGACCCGCTAATACTGACGAAACTTTCCCCATTCACAGACCTGCACCTAAATTAGTAGATTTAGAAACTAAGCCTAAAGTCTTTGAAACAGGAATCAAAGTTGTAGACTTGCTTACTCCCTATCGTCAAGGTGGTAAAATCGGTCTCTTCGGTGGTGCTGGCGTTGGTAAAACTGTTATTATGATGGAACTTATCAACAATATCGCAATCCAACACGGTGGTGTATCCGTATTTGGTGGTGTGGGCGAACGTACTCGTGAAGGGAATGACCTTTACAACGAGATGATCGAGTCTAACGTTATCAATGAGGAAAACCCCGAGGAATCTAAAATTGCTCTAGTTTACGGTCAGATGAACGAACCACCTGGAGCTAGAATGCGTGTTGGATTGTCTGCACTGACAATGGCAGAATATTTCCGTGATGTAAACAAACAAGACGTACTACTATTTATTGATAATATTTTCCGTTTTGTACAAGCTGGTTCTGAGGTATCAGCACTTCTTGGTCGTATGCCTTCTGCGGTAGGATATCAGCCTACTCTTGGTACTGATGTTGGAGATTTACAAGAACGTATTACTTCTACAAAAGAAGGTTCTATTACTTCTATTCAAGCAGTATATGTGCCTGCTGATGACTTAACCGACCCTGCACCAGCAACTACTTTTGCTCACTTGGACGGTACTACTGTACTTTCTCGTGGACTAGCTTCTAAGGGTATTTATCCTGCGGTAGATCCTCTAGATTCTACTAGTACTATGTTGCAGCCCAGCATTGTAGGGGAAGAGCATTATGGTACTGCTCGTGCTGTACAGTCTACTTTACAACGTTATAAGGAATTACAAGATATTATTGCCATCTTGGGTCTAGACGAGCTTTCTGAAGAAGATCGCATAGTTGTAGATCGCGCTCGTAAGATTGAGCGTTTCTTATCTCAGCCTTTCTTCGTTGCGGAAGTATTCACTGGTTCTCCTGGTAAATATGTCAGCTTGGAAGAAACTATCAAAGGTTTCCAAATGATCTTGAATGGTGAGTTGGATGATTTACCAGAGCAAGCTTTCTACCTTGTAGGAGATATCGAAGAAGCTAAAGCTAAAGCTGAAAAAATTAAAGCATCAGCTTAAAACAGTGATCAGTGATCAGTGATCAGTGATCAGTTGCTAGTTGTTTAGTAAGTATCTTAATAAAATAGATGATGAAGTTTATTTCATGCTCTGATAACTAATAACTAATAACTGATAACTGTTAACTGATGACTGTTAACTGATGACTGTTAACTGATAACTGATAACTGATAACTGATTAAAATGGCATTAAATTTA